>NZ_JAAGPM010000021.1:0-77858 GCF_017104865.1 Burkholderia sp. Ac-20349 | reverse complement strand
GTGCGATCGTCGGTCATGCAGGCGGCCTCACGCTTGCCAACGATCTTGGCGAAACCTCAGCGATCGTCGAGGCGAAGGACGCCGTCGGCGCACAAATCATGAACGGCACGGACGTCCGGATCGATCGACGCGGCGTCGGCCGCGCTGCCCAGGGCGCCTGTGACGAGCGCCACGCGCTGGGTCGACGTATCGGCTGAAACGGTCATTTACAATGCCGGGATGAACCCGAAAGCTCACGAACCCGCTAGTTTACCTGCTCCCGGCCCTGACGCGCTCGCGCAGTCCGAAACCCTTGCCGCGCAACTGCGCGACGAGATCGCGGCGGCCGGCGGCTGGCTGCCGTTCGACCGCTTCATGGAGCGCGCGCTGTATGCGCCCGGTCTCGGCTACTACAGCGGCGGCGCGCGCAAGTTCGGGCGCCGCGCCGACGACGGCAGCGACTTCGTCACCGCGCCCGAGCTGTCGCCGCTGTTCGCGCAGACGCTCGCCCAACCGGTCGCGGAAGCGCTCGCGGCGAGCGGCACGCGTAGCGTGATGGAGTTCGGCGCCGGTACCGGCAAGCTCGCGGCCGGGCTGCTCGCGGCGCTCGACGTGCTGGAAGCCGGGCTCGACGAATACCTGATCGTCGACCTGTCCGGCGAGCTGCGCGAACGGCAGCGCGACACGATCACGGCCGCCGCGCCGGCGCTTGCCGCGAAGGTGCGCTGGCTCGACGCGCTGCCCGAGCGGTTCGACGGCGTCGTGGTCGGCAACGAGGTGCTCGATGCGATGCCCGTGCGGCTGTTCGCGAAGGCGGGCGACGCATGGCACGAGCGCGGCGTCGCGCTCGACGCGCACCAGGCGTTCGTGTTCGAAGACCGCCCGGCCGCGCCGGCCGGCCTGCCGCCGGTGCTCGCGGGGCTGGACGATACGGGCGACGGCTACCTGACCGAGACGCACGAGGCCGCGCTGGCCTTCACGCGCACCGTCTGCACGATGCTTGGGCGCGGCGCGGTGCTGCTGGTCGACTACGGCTTTCCCGCACACGAGTACTACCACCCGCAGCGCGACCGTGGCACGCTGATGTGCCACTACCGTCACCACGCGCACGACGATCCGTTCCTGTACCCGGGGCTGCAGGACATCACCGCGCACGTCGAATTCACCGGCATCTACGACGCGGCGATCGCGACCGGCGCCGACCTGCTCGGCTACACGTCGCAGGCGCGCTTCCTGCTGAACGCGGGCATCACCGACGCGCTGGCCGCGATCGATCCGTCGGACATCCACGCGTTCCTGCCGGCCGCGAACGCGGTGCAGAAGCTGATCTCCGAGGCCGAGATGGGCGAGCTGTTCAAGGTGATCGCGTTCTCGCGCGGCATCGACGGCACGCTCGACGCGTTCGCGCGCGGCGACCGCTCGCACGCACTCTGACGGGAGCTAACATGCTGCGCTGGCTGATGACGTCGTTCGTCGCGGTGATGATCCTGACGCGCTGCTGGCCGTGGCTCGGCAAGCTCGGCATCGGGCGGATGCCGGGCGACGTCACGCTGACGCTCGGTGGACGGCGCTACCCGTTCCCGTTCATGTCGACGCTGGTGCTGACGATGCTGCTGTCGATGGTGGCGCGGCTGCTCTGAGCCGCGCCTGAATGGCGGCGCGTTACAGCTCGATTTCGCCGAGGATCCGGTGCGCGAGCGCCTTCGCCTCGTCGAACGCTTCCTCCTCGCTGGGGCTCGTCGAGTGGACGTCGTAGCGCGTGTTCTCGGTGTCGTCCCCGTCGTCCCGCGCGAGGATCACGTAACCCTGGAACTGCCCGTTGCCCGCATGCTGGGTATGCGCCTTGGCCGTGTAGATGCCTTTCGTGAACGTGTTGGTGTCCATCGTGCTCTCCCGCAAAAGGACACTTCATCGTAGCACTGCGGCGCAGCATGTACAGCGCCGCTTATCGGTGACCGAACGGCGTCCGGTCGCGGTGTCCGGTCGCGGCGTCCGGTCGCCGTCCTTCCCGTCATCGTTCGATCAGCGCGACGACCTCGTCGAGCGTCGGCGCGTGCGCGCCGGTGTGCCGGCACGCGGCGGCGCCCGCCGCCAGCGCGAACACGAAATGCTCGCGCCACGATCGCTGCGGCGCGGCCATCAGGCTGAACAGCATGCCGCCGATCGACGCGTCGCCCGCGCCGACGGTGTCGGCCACCTCGACGCGCGGCGGGCTGGCTTCATGCACGTCGCCATCCGCGTAGAGCGTCGCCGCCTGCGCGCCGCGCGTGACGAGCACGGCCGCGCGCGGGTTCAGCGCGCGCACCGCGCCGATCGCATCGGGGCCGTCGCCGCCGAACAGGTGCCGCAGGTCCTCGTCGGACACCTTGATCAGGTCGGCGAGCGCGGCCATCTTCTCCAGCGTCGGCCGGTACGCGGCCGTCATCAGGTTCCGGACGTTCGGGTCGAAGCTGATCTTCACGCCGCGCGCGTGCAGGTCGGCCGCGAGCGCGGCCAGCGTGCCGGCGAGCGGTTCGCGCACGAGGCTGATGCAGCCGAAATGCGCCCATTTCACGTGGTCGGTCCAGCCGGCCGGCAGCCGCGCCGGATCGAACGCGAGGTCGGCGCTAGCTTCGCCGATGAAGAAGTACGCGGGCGGGCGGGTCTCGTGGACGATCGCGAGCAGCGGCGGCCGTGCGACGCGCTGCAGGAAGCGCAGGTCGAGCCCGGCCGCTTCGCTCGTGCGCCACAGCACGTCGGAAAAGCAGTCTTCGCCGATCGAACCCGCGAGCGCGCTCGGCACGCCGAGCCGCGCGACCGCGCGCGCGACGTTCCAGCCGGCGCCGCCCGGCACCGAGGTCCATTGCGCGTCGCCCGCGCGCACCATGTCGGTCAGGATGTCGCCCGCCGACACGAAAGCCGGAAACGTGCCGCCGCTCATTGCGTCGGCTCGCTGCGTTGAGTGCGGGCGAGGGTTGCGAGCACGTCGTAGCACGCGCCCATCGTGTGATAGTCGGTCTTGCCGGCCGGGCTCTTCTCGTCGCTGTACTTGCGGTTGTCGCAGGTGAGGATCCGGTACCACGCGCCGTAGCGGTGATCGACGAAGTGCGCCCAGCTATACCGCCAGATCTCGTCGTACCAGTCCCAGAAGCGCTCGCTGCCGGTGCGCGCGCCGAGCATCGCGGCCGCCGCGAAGGTTTCCGCCTGCACCCAGAAGTACTTGTTGTGGTCGCAGATCGTGAAGTCGGGGCCGAAGCCGTAGTTCAGCCCGCCGTGATCGGCGTCCCACGCGTGCGTGAGTGCGGCGTCGAACAGCTCGGCCGCGCGCGGCACGAGCCAGTCGAGCGGGCGGTGCCGCTCGAGGATCAGCAGCAGCTTCGCCCATTCGGTCTGGTGTCCGGGCTGGAAGCCCCACGGACGGAAGATGTTCGAGCTGTCTTCCTTGTTGTAGTCCCAGTCGACCGACCAGTCCGCATGGTAGTGCTCCCACACGAGCCCGCCCGACAGCGCGGCCTGGCGCTGCGTGACGTGGGACGCGAGCTTCTCCGCGCGATCGAGGTACGTGAGGTGGCCGGTCGCCTCGTACGCGGCGAGCAGCGCCTCCGTCATGTGCATGTTGGCGTTCTGGCCGCGATACGTCGACACGATCCAGTTCGGCGTCGCGTCGTCCGCGTACAGGCCGGCTGCCGCATCCCAGAAGCGGTGCTCGGCCAGCTCGTAGGTGGCCGCGATCAGCGGGCGGGCCTCGTCGATGCCGGCCATCGTCGCGTGCGCGGCCGCGAGCAGCACGAACGCGAGCCCGTAGCAGTGGCGCGTGCCGTCGAGCGTCGCGCGCTTCGCGCCGTCGCGCCAGTCGAGTTCCCAGTCGTAGCCCTGCAGTTCGTCGTCCCAGTGCGCGTCGCGCAGGAAGCGCAGCCCGTGGCGCGCGTATTCCAGGTGGCGCGGATCGCCGAAATGCCGGTACGCCATCGCGTAGTTGAAGACGAACCGGCAACTGCTGACGAGGTGGCGCGACGTGCGGTTGTAGATGCTGCCGTCGTCGCGGAAGTAGTGGTAGAAGCCGCCCGTCGGGTCGAACGCGTTCGTCGCGTAGAAGCGCAGCGTGTCCTCGATGTGCGACAGCAGGAACGACGGATCGCGGAAACTCGCGACGAACGGCGCGGCTTGCGTGTGGGCGGCCGGCGCGGCCGTGCAGGGTTGGACCGGGGGCATGTTCATGATTCGGTGACCGTGGCGGTATCGAGTGCCGGGGAGCCGGCGGGCTGGCTGCTGGCCCGCACGATCAGCTCGACGGGCAGGGAGATCTCGGTGCGCTCGGGCGCGTCGGCGAGCAGCAGCTCGACGCCGCGGCGGCCGAGCGCCTCCTTGTCGACCGCGAGCGTCGTGAGCGGCGGGCTCGCGTGCGCGGCGGCCGGGATGTTGTCGAAGCCGACGATTGCGATGTCGTCGGGAATGCGCAGCCCGCGTGCAGTGCAGACGCGCTGCGCGGCGAGCGCGGCCGCGTCGTTGTATGCGAAGACGGCCTCCGGGCGCGGGCCCGGCGCGTCGAGCAATTGCTCCATCGCACGCGCGGCGCCGGTGTCGGGATCGAGCCCCGCGTCGATCGTCACTTCGTACGCGGGATCGAACAGCCGGCCGGCCTCGAAGAACGCGCGCCGGTAGCCGATCGCGCGCTGCGCGATGCTGTAGTGCGCGGGCGAGCCGCCGATGAACGCGATCCGCGTGCGGCCGGTGGCGAGCAGGTGGCGCATCGCGAGCGCCGCGCCCGTCGCGTTGTCGATGTTGACCGAGCGCAGCCCGGGCGCCCACAGGTCGATCAGCACGAGCGGCCGGCCGGTCGCGGCGAGCGCCTCGATCGTCTCCGGCTCGATGAAGCCGGCCACCGCGATTGCGTCCGGCGCGTGCGGGCGCATCTGGCGCAGCACGTCGTCGTTCGGCCCGACCGTGAGCAGCGTCGGCACGATGCCGCGCTCGCGGCACGCGTCCTCGACGCCGTGCAGCACGTGCGAGAAGAACGGGCTGGCCGGAAAGCGGTTGTGCTGGCGATGCAGCAGGAAGGTGAGCCGGCGGATGCGCGGCCGCAGCTGCGCGGGATCGTAGCCGAGCTGCTGCGCGATCTCGACGATGCGCGCACGCGTGGCTTCGGACAGGCCCGGCTGGTTTTTCAGCGCGCGGGAGACGGTGCCGATCGAGACCTCTGCCGCCCGCGCCACATCGCGAATGGTGGTACCCATCGTTCGTTCGGGGTCCGGTTTGTTTAGGGTGAAAGCGATTGTATAGTAAAACATATCGCGGAATTCGGGCCGGATAGCCGGGGAATACCCGCGAATTCCGGGTTTTTAAGCGCTAATCTGCGAAAACACCGTTACTAAAAATACTAAACAAAACACGAAAAAGGCAAGGTGGGCGTGCGGGGGAAGGGCGAGCGGGAAATGGGTGGCAAGCGGGCCGGCTTCACGCATTCGCGCGGGCAGTACCGGACTGCCTTCGCCGGACGCCGGGAAGTTGGCGTGCAACTAACGGTCTGGTTGCATGACGGGCGGTAGTTCGCTACCGCCGCACCGGGGCGCCGTGTTCCGTAAAGACGGCTGCCGCCGTTCAGCGTATTGCCACTGCCGGCGGTTCGCCGCGATGGCGCAGCGCGGCACGGCCGGCATCGAGATCGACTACCGCGAGCCCGTCCGGCTGCTGTTTCGCGCGCCGCTTCGCGAGCGCGGCGACCGATGCGATCTCGTCGCTGCCGTAGCGCTTCGCGCCATGCGCGCCGGCCGGCACGCCGACCACGCCGATCGCCATCGTCACGAAGCCGAAGAATGCCGGATTGCCGTGGCGGTCCTCGCCGCGCAACCCGCCTGCCTGCCGGTCGGCCTGCGTGTAGAAGAGCTGCGCGCCGTCGTTGAAGCGCGCGATCGCGTCGGTGGCGCGTTCGCGCCAGTCGGCGCGCTGGAACAGCACGAGGAAATCGTCGCCGCCGACGTGCCCGAGAAAGTCGCGCTGCGGGTCGCACACGCCGGCCAGTACCGTCGCCGCGAACTTCAGCACCTCGTCGCCCTGCCAGTAGCCGTACTGGTCGTTGAACGGCTTGAACTGGTTCAGGTCGACGTAGCACGCGTGAAAGCCGGCGTCGCGCTGGAGCAGGCGGTCGATGTGCGCGCTGATCGGGATGTTGCCGGGCAGGAACGTCAGCGGATTCGCGTAGCGTGCGGCTTCGATGCGCATCTCGGTCACCGCGCGCACGAGGCTCTCGCCGGTGCCGAGCCCGACGTAGCGGCCGTGTTCGGTGATCACGAAGCCGTCCGCGAGATAGCGCTGGTCGTGGCTCGCGAGCAGCATCGCGAGCTGCTCGAACGTCGTCGCGTTGTCGATCATCAGCGGCGCGTCGTTCGCGAACTGCAGGCACGGCTTCTTGCCGAACACCTCGCGGTGGTACGGCAGCGCGAAGCGGTCGATGAAGCCGCGGCGATTCACCAGCGCGACGGGCCGCCCGCGTTCGACGAGCGCGACCGCGTGCAGGTCGGGCATCCGGTTGAACAGGTCGAGCACGTCGTTGCTGGTCGCGTCGCGCGGGAGTGCCGGCGCCGGAACCAGCATCTTCCCGGCGATCGTGCCGGCCGGCCGCACCGAGCGCGTCGCGCCGGGAAACACCGCGATGTGCGGCGCGCGGATCGCATCGCGCGCGGCCGGCGCGACGACCCGCGACGGCTGTGCGTTCGGCCGGCCGAGCAGGAAACCCTGCACGCAGCAGATGCCCATGTCGCGCACGACGATCAGGTCGCATTCGTTCTCGATGCCTTCCGCGATCAGTTGCGCGCCGCTCGCCTGCGCGAAGTGCTGCATGGCCTTCACGGCCTCGAATTTCAGCGGGTCGCGGGCGATGTCGTGGATGAAGAAGCGGTCGATCTTCACGACGTCCGGATGCAGGCGCAGCCACAGGTTCATGCTCGCGTTCGCGGTGCCGTAGTCGTCGAGCGCGAACTGGATGCCGGTTTCGCGCAGCGAGGCGACCGCCGGCCCGATATGCGTGATGTCGGTCGTCGCGTTCTGCTCGGTCAGCTCGATCACGATGCGCTCGGCGGCGATCCGCGCGCGGCCGAGCAGTTGGCGGACGCGCTCGCGTTCGCGCGCGAGTTGCAGGATCGTGCCCGCGCTGAAATTGAGGAACAGCTTGCCGTCGCAGCCGAGCGCCGCGAACGCGTCGAGGCAGGTGAGCGCGGCGGCCTGTTCGAGCGCGAGGGTCTCGCCTTCGCGCGCGGCCTGCGCGAACAGCGCGGCGGGCGGCTCGAGGTTGGTGCCGCGCGGGCCGCGTATCAGGCCCTCGTATCCGACGACCGTCCCCGACCCGAGATCGACGATCGGCTGGAAGACGGCGGCGAGCGCGCGATCCGCGATCAGGCGCGTGGTGCGGGCGGCAGCAGAGTCGGAGTGGGGCGCGGGCATGGGCGAGAGCAGCCGAATCGACAGGACGCCCGACTTAACGGCACCGCTCGCGGGGAATTGAATGAAGATTTCGTGACGCGATGGGCGTTGCTGGTGCATCGCGTCGGTGTGCAGTTGGGAGGGCGGTACCGCAGGAGGGCGGGAAGGCAGGAGGGCGGGAAGGCAGGTGGGCAGGTGGTCGGAAAGGCGGGAAGCGGGAAGCGGGAAGCGCGAGGCGCGAGGCGCGAGGCGGGAAGGCGGGAAGGCGGGAAGGCGGAAAGGCGGAAAGGCGGGAAGGCGGGAAGGCGGGAAGGCGGGAAGGCGGAAAGGCGGAAAGGCGGAAAGGCGGAAAGGCGGAAAGGCGGAAAGGCGGAAAGGGCGGGCAGGCGCCACCCACGGCCGTCCCGCCCTTCCGCCCTGATCGTCAGCGCTTGCCTGCGCTCAGCGCGCCGGGCGCCGATGCCGCGTCGCCCTCGTCGTGCTCGCCGCTCATGTCGCGCGCCCCCCAGCGCTGCGCGAGCGCCGCGCACGCCATCAGCTGGATCTGGTGGAACAGCATCAGCGGCAGCACGATCGCGCCGACCGCGTTCGCCGAGAAGATCACCTTCGCCATCGGCACACCGGCCGCGAGGCTCTTCTTCGATCCGCAGAAGATGATCGTGATCTGGTCGGCGCGGTTGAAGCCGAGCCGCTTGCTGACGAACGCAGTCAGCAACAGCGCGATCGCAAGCAGCACGAGGTTGACGACGAGCAGGCCGCCGAGCGCGCGCGGCGGGATCTGGTGCCACAGGCCTTCGTTGACGGCCTCGCTGAAGGCGACGTAGACGACGAGCAGGATCGAGCCCTGGTCGACGAAGCGCAGCACGCCGCGGTTGCGGTCGATCCAGCCGCCGATCACGGGCCGCAGCAGCTGGCCGGCGATGAACGGCACGAGCAGCTGCATCACGATGCTGCCGACGGTGCTCCACGGCGACGCGGCGGCCGCCGACTGCGACGTGATCATCAGCCCGACGAGCGCCGGCGTGACGAAGATGCCGAGCAGGCTCGACGCGGATGCCGCGCACACGGCGGCCGGCACGTTGCCCTTCGCGATCGACGTGAACGCGATCGACGACTGGACCGTCGACGGCAGCGTGCACAGGAACAGCACGCCCGCATACAGCGTCGGCGTGACGAGCGGCTGCAGCACGGGTTTCAGCGCGAGGCCGAGCAGCGGGAACAGCGCGAACGTGCTGAGCAGCACGACCGCGTGCAGCCGCCAGTGGGTCGCCCCCGCGACGACGGCTTCGCGCGACAGCTTCGCGCCGTGCAGGAAGAACAGCAGGCCGACGGCGATGTTGGTCGCCCAGTTGAACGCGTGCGCGGCCGGGCCGCGGCACGGCAGGAGGCTCGCGAGCACGACGGTGCCGACGAGCGCGAGCGTGAAATTGTCGGGAAGAAAACGGGGACGGGCCATCAGGAACTCGATTCGGAAACGACGGAGGCGCGCGTCGCGCGCGCGGATGGCGCCATTGTCCCGGTTGGCAATTCACTACACAAATTCATTGTGGGAATCGATTGATGAATCAATCTCATGCAACAGCGCCCACGGTATCGGCCCGGCCATGCGCAAAACGGCAGAAGAATGTTCTGTCCCGGTCGCGCTCGGAAGTGAAAAAACCTAGCAGTAACATGGTGTTACACCGATGCCGGCGACATAACACTTTTTGGCTCGACACGCTTTCGGCCCGCTCATAAATTACTGCTGAAAGCCTAGCGTCGGCCAAAAGCGGCCGGCGGCGGGCATGGACAGGCTCTGAACGATGACGGAACGGGTGAAACGGAAGATCGGACGATGGGTGGCAGGCGTGCTCGGCGCGCTGCTGATGCCGCTCGCGCTCGCGCAACCGCCCCACGGCGGTCATGCGTTCGGCGGCCACGGCTTCGGTGGCGGCGACATGCGCGCGTACGGTCAGCCGGCCGGCGGTGCGCCCGTCTGGCGCCGCGTCGCGCCTCCCCCTGGCGCACGCGCCGGCGGCGTGAGCGGCTACGGCTCCCGCTGGGGGCTGCGGCCGACGCCGTCGTATGGCCATTACGCCGCGCAGAGCCCGTATCGCCCGATCAGCGCCGACGCGCGTCAGATGCCGCGCCCGCCGGGCGGCGGCAACGTGCCGCTGCGCGCCGGTTCGATCCGCGCGGATGTCGCACGCTACAACGAGGAGCGCGGCGGCCGTCCGATGCCGCCGCCCCGCTCGCAGGAAGAGCCTGCGCACTCGCCGTTTTTCTCCCCGTTCTACCGAAACTGAGCGCCCGCGCGCTTCCCCCTCCGCCGGCTGATGCGAATTCGCCACAGTCGCGCACAGATTTCCGCTGATTTTCCCGCCGCATTGCGCTATCTTTCGCGCCCGGCTCGCGTGTGCCACGCCGCCGGCCCGCCGTGCGACCGCGTTCAGGCCGGGCCGCCGACGGGTTTCCGGCCATGTATCCGTTCCGCGAAGTTAATGCTGCCGCTATACCAGCAATAAGTGTGCGCAATTTTGACCGGACGAATGATCCGTAAAGATGGCTGCGCCCCATACGACGCAAGCACTCGGCTCCAAAAAACAACGCTCGCGCCACTTCTCGACAATTCGACAAGATCTGGAGATCTAATGAAAGCATTCGCTCGCCGTGCATCGCGCACGTCCGTCAAGCTGATCGCCGCGGCCGCCTGCGTGGCGGCAACCGCTCCCGTCCATGCACAGTCGAGCGTGTCGCTCTATGGTCAGGTCGACGAATGGGTCGGCGCAACCAAGTTCCCGGGCGGCAACCGCGCGTGGAACGTGAGCGGCGGCGGGATGTCGACGTCGTACTGGGGCATGCACGGCGCCGAGGATCTCGGCAACGGCTACAAGGCGATCTTCACGCTGGAAAGCTTCTTCCGCGCGCAGAACGGCCAGTTCGGCCGCTTCCAGGGCGACACGTTCTTCGCACGCAACGCGTACGTCGGCATCGATTCGCCGTACGGCACGGTGACGGCCGGTCGCCTGACGACGCACCTGTTCCTGTCGACGATCCTGTTCAACCCGTTCTACGACTCGTACACCTTCTCGCCGATGGTGTACCACGTGTTCCTCGGCCTCGGCACGTTCCCGACCTATCCGAGCGACCAGGGCGCCGTCGGCGATTCGGGCTGGAACAACGCGCTGTCGTATACGTCGCCGTCGTTCGGTGGCCTGAATTTCGGCGCGATGTACGCGCTCGGCAACCAGGCCGGCGACAACGGCTCGAAGAAGTGGAGCGCGCAGTTCAACTATGCGAACGGCCCGTTCGCGGCGACCGCGGTCTACCAGTACGTGAACTTCAACAACGGCCCGCGTGACCTGAGCGCGCTGGTGGCCGGCATGAAGAGCCAGGGCATCGCGCAAGTCGGCGCAACCTACGACCTGAAGTACGTGAAGCTGTTCGGCCAGTACATGTATACGAAGAATGACCAGGTCGCGGGCAGCTGGCACGTGAATACCGCGCAGGGCGGCGTGTCGGTGCCGCTCGGCGTGGGCAACGCGATGGCGTCGTACGCATACTCGCGCGACGCGGGCGGCCTCGACCAGACGCGCCAGACCTGGGCCGTCGGCTACGACTATCCGCTGTCCAAGCGCACGGACGTCTACGCAGCGTACATGAACGACCACATCAGCGGCCTGTCGTCCGGCAACACGTTCGGCGCCGGCATCCGCGCGAAGTTCTGACGCGCACACGCGGCCGGTGCGCCGGTCGCGCGCGAAAATCGCGTCCGAGCTACAAGTTTTTCCGCCAAAACGGCGCCGCCACCCGCGGCGCCGTTTTGCCTTTGTTGACCTTTCTGTTTCCTCGCCTTTGTTACCCTATCTCGTAATTGGACCATTCCCCCGTCATTACGAGCTAGTTCGATGGATACCCTCGTCAGCATGAATGTGTTTCGCTACGTCGTCGAAGTGGGCAGCTTCGTCGGCGCGGCCGAGCGCATGCAGATGTCGGCTGCGATGGCGAGCAAGCACGTGATGCATCTCGAGCAACAGCTCGGTGCGCGGCTGCTGCATCGCACGACACGACGCGTCGCCCCTACCGAGGCGGGACGCGAATACTATGAGCGCCTCGTGCAGGCGCTGTCGGAACTCGACGAAGCCGGGCAGGCCGTCGGCGCCGCAAGCGTGGTGCCGCAAGGCAGGCTGCGCGTGACGTCGCTGTCCGCGTTCGGGCTGCGGCACGTGATGCAGGCCGTCACCGATTATGCGGGCCGGTTCCCGGACGTGACCGTCGACATGACGCTGTCCGATCGCGTGGTCGACCTGATCGAGGAAGGCTACGACGTCGCGGTGCGCGCGGCACCGAACGGATTGAAATCGTCGTCGCTGGTCGCGCGGCAGATCGCGACCGCGCACATCCTGCTGGTCGCGTCGCCCGAGTATCTCGAGAAACACGGCACGCCCACGACGATCGCCGATCTCGCGCACCACAACTACCTGCGGCGCGACTCGAATTCGACGATGCTCGACTCGCTGGTGATCGACGCGGCCGCCGCGTCGCGCGTGAACCTCAACGGCAACCTGATCGTGAATCACCTCGAAGGGCTGCGAGCGGCCGTGCTCGCGGGCGCGGGCATCGCGCTGCTCGGCACCGAGGTGGTCGGCGACGACATCGAGTCCGGCCGGCTCGTGCCGGTGCTGCTCGATGCGGTGCCGCCGCACGAGGCGCCGATCTATGCGGTCTACGCGAGCCGTCGTCACGTGTCCGCGAAGGTGCGTTCGTTCGTCGACTTCCTGGCGGCGCGTTTCGAAGGGCAGTCGCTGTGCCCGTCGATCGAATCGCACCTGCGCGTGCTGCCGATGACGCGGATGAAGCGCGCGGTCTGAACCGTCTTTCCCGCTGCGGCGGGGCAATGAAAAAGCGCGAACCGCTGCGGTTCGCGCTTTTTGTTTTGTCTGACGGTATGTGCGCCGGTGGCGGCCGTCATGGCCGCCGCATCCGTCAGCGCGGGATGCCGAGCCGCGCCTTCGCGTCGTCGTACTCGCGCTTCAGGCGCTCGACGAGCGCGCCCACGCTCGGCAGGTCGTCCATCAGGCCGACGCCCTGGCCGGCACCCCAGATGTCCTTCCACGCCTTCGTCTTGTCGCTGCCGAAATTCATCTTGGTCTTGTCGGATTCCGGCAGTGCGTCCGGATCGAGGCCGGCCTTCTCGATGCTCTCGCGGATGTAGTTGCCGTGCACGCCGGTGAACAGGTTCGTGTAGATGATGTCCGACGATTTCGCGTTCACGATCGCGTGCTTGTAGTCGTCGATCGCGTGCGCTTCTTGGGTCGCGATGAAGCGCGTGCCCATGTACGCGAAATCGGCGCCCATCGCCTGCGCGGCGAGGATCGAGCCGCCGTTCGCGATCGAGCCGGACAGCACGATCGGGCCGTCGAAGATCTTGCGGACTTCGCCGACCAGCGCGAACGGCGACGTCGTGCCTGCGTGGCCGCCTGCGCCGGCCGCGACGAGGATCAGCCCGTCGACGCCGGCTTCGAGCGCCTTCTGCGCGTGACGCAGGTTGATCACGTCGTGCAGCACGATGCCGCCGTAGCTGTGCACCGCGTCGACGATCTCGCGTGCCGGCGCGCGCAGGCTCGTGATGAAGATCGGCACCTTGTGCTCGACGCACACGCGCACGTCGTGCTCGAGCCGCGCATTCGACTGATGGACGATCTGGTTGACCGCGATCGGGCCGATCACCGCGTCGGGATTCTTTGCCTGGTGGTCGGCGAGCTCGGACTGAATCTGCGTGAGCCACTCGTCGAGCAGTTCGGCCGGACGGGCGTTGAGCGCGGGGAATGAACCGACGATGCCCGCCTTGCATTGCGCGAGCACGAGTTCGGGGTAGCTGACGATGAACATCGGCGACGCGATGACGGGCAGCGTCAGGTTTTGCAGGACGGTGGGCAATGCCATGTGATGTCTCCAGTCTCCAGGGGCGGCCGCGCGGTCGCGCCGACGCCATGCTTTGCGGTCGAACCGTAATTCGAGTGTAGCTGCGAAACGAGGTCGCCCTTATTAATACGAACGATCGTGCGATTCTACGCGAGCTTAACAAACTGCACGGTGTGGCGGCAATCGAGTGAGTGTTCTCTTTCTACGGATTCTGGGGGGTACCGCGCTGTGTAGACGCGCAAGCGCTCCTAAAATAACCGCCATAACAAACCAACGAGAAACAAACCATGTCGTTTGAGGCGTTTGCACCGTTTCGCGTGACGGTGCAGGACACCGACATCTTCGGTGTCAAAGGAGGCGCGGGTCCGCCGCTCCTGTTGCTGCACGGACATCCGCAAACCCACATGATCTGGCATCGCGTTGCCGCGACGCTCGCGAATCATTTCACGGTGATCGCCACCGACCTGCGCGGTTACGGCGCATCGGGCAAGCCGCCGAGCGACGCGCAGCATGCGCCGTATTCGAAACGTGCGATGGCGGCCGACCAGGTCGCCGTGATGCGGCATTTCGGCTTCGACCACTTCCACGTGTGTGCGCACGATCGCGGCGCGCGGGTCGCGCACCGGCTCGCGCTCGATCATCCGGACGCCGTCGAGCGGATGATGCTGCTCGACATCGCACCGACGCTCGCGATGTACGAGAAAACCGATCGCGCGTTCGCGACCGCGTATTTCCACTGGTTCTTCCTGATCCAGCCGGCGCCGCTGCCCGAGACGCTGGTCGGCGCGCATACCGATGCGTACATTGAGCGCGTGATGGGCAACCGGTCCGCCGGGCTCGCGCCATTCGCGCCCGAGGCGCTCGCCGCATACCGGGCCGCGCTCGCGCAGCCAGGCGCCGTGCACGCGATGTGCGAGGACTACCGCGCGTCCGCGACGATCGATCTCGAGCACGACCGTGCGGATCTCGAGCGCGGCAACAAGGTCGCGTGCCCGCTGCGCGTGCTGTGGGGCGAGAACGGGATCGTCGGTCGCTGCTTCGATCCGCTCGACGAATGGCGTCGTGTCGCGCGCGACGTCAGCGGCCGCGCGCTCGACTGCGGGCACTACATTCCGGAAGAGGCGCCCGTCGCGCTGATCGACGAGCTGCTCGCGTTTTTCGAGGCGCGCGACCCGGCGGCATAAGCGCGCGTGCGGGCGGCGCGCGCCGCCCGCTGCTCAGCGGTGCGCCCCGTCGTCCTCGACGAGCGGCGGCAGCCGGCGCGGCACCGGTGTCGATTTCACGATCGCGGTGCTCGTCTCGGCCCGCTCCGTCACTTTCGACAGGATGCCGTCGAGGTGCTCGATCGTGCGCAGGTAGAGCCGGCAGATGAAGCAGTCGTCGCCGGTGACCTTGTCGCATTCGACGAATTCGGGAATCCGCCGCAGCATCTCTTCGACCAGATGCAATTGGCCGGGCAGCGGCTTCACGCGGACGATCGCCTGCAGCGTGTAGCCCAGCGCGCGCGGGTCGAGCTCGACCGTGAACGCGGCAATCACGCCTTGCGCTTCGAGCCGCCGCACGCGGTCGGCGGTCGCGGGCGCCGACAGCCCGATCTGCCGGGCGAGTTCGCTGGTGGCGATGCGCGCGTCGTCGGCCAGCGCCGCGAGGATCGCGCGGTCGATCGCGTCGAGCGACGCGACGGCGGGCGGGGAAAGGCGTTTCGGCATGATCGCTTTGCTTTCGAAGGTGAATCGGTTGATTCACTTCAGTTTAGCCGTGGTTGTCGTGAAAGCAAGTTTCTAGAATCGAAGTCATCCACTCTTCTGAACGGAGTTCACGATGGCTTCGAATGAAATTCGCCGCGGCGCCGCCGAGATGGTCGTCGCGATGATGATGTCCGGCACGATCGGCTGGCTCGTGATGTCGTCGCAGCAGCCGCTGACGAACGTCGTGTTCTTCCGTTGCCTGTTCGGTGCCGCGACGCTTGCGATCGTCTGCGCGGCGTTCGGCTTCCTGCGTCGCGCGCTGTTCTCGCCGCGGATGCTCGCGCTTGCGACGCTCGGCAGCGTCGCGATCGTCGCGAACTGGCTGCTGCTGTTCGCCGCCTATTCGCGCGCATCGATCTCGATGGCGACCGCCGTCTACAACACGCAGCCGTTCATGCTGGTCGCGCTCGGCGCGATCGTGTTCCGCGAGCGGATCACCGCGTCGACGGTGGCGTGGCTCGCGCTCGCATTCGTCGGGCTCGTCGCCGTGGTGCGCGTCGAGCCGGCCGTGCTCGCGGTGCCGGGCGAATATCTGGAAGGCGTCGCGCTGTCGCTCGGTGCGGCCTTTCTGTATGCGATCTCGTCGATCGTCACGAAGCACCTGAAGGGCACGCCGCCGCATTTGCTCGCGCTGCTGCAGGCCGGCCTCGGCGTCTTGCTGCTCGCGCCGTTCGCGCACTTCGGCACGCTGCCGGCGACCGCCGGGCAGTGGTTCGACCTCGTCGTGCTCGGCGTCGTGAACACGGGCCTGATGTATGTGCTGCTGTACGGCGCGATCCAGAAGCTGCCGACCGCGATGACGGGTGCGCTGTCGTTCGTCTATCCGGTCGTCGCGATCGTCGTCGATCACGTTGCGTTCGGGCAGACGCTCGCGTGGACGCAGGTGTTCGGCGCGCTGCTGATCCTGCTCGCGGCGGCCGGCGTGAATCTCGGCTGGCGCATCGTGCCCGCGCGTCGCGCGGCAGTCGGCAACTGAAACGGTCGTACGATTCGGCGCCGCCGCGGCGCAGCGCCGCGGCGTGTCGAATGCGAATTTCAGGAACGCGTATTGCGAGCGGATGGCGCGCAGATGGCGAGCGAAAGCGGCGTGCGCGCACGCACGAAAGACGCTGTAAGAAGTTGTAGGGAAACACCCGATGCGATGCGGCCGCGTCGCTCGTATGATGCGGGCTGTGACGTTGATCACGTTCACAGGATTCCGATCTCGATGCCGTTCGCCCGTCAGGCTGAACGGCTTTTTTTTTATGCGCCGCTTCCCGCAATCAGCCGCCGCCGCGCATCGAGCCGCGCGAGCAACGCGCGCCTCGCGTCGTCGTCCGACGCACGCCACCCCTTGATCTCGTCACGCGTGCGCAGGCAACCCGCGCACCAGTCGGTGCGCGGATCGATCCGGCAGACGTCGGTGCACGGCGACGCGACCGTGCCGACTTGCACCGGCACGTCGCTCATGCGGGCTCCCGCAACGCGACGTCCGCGACCGGCGCACCCGTCAGCGACACGAGTTCGTTCGGCGACAGGTTGAACACCGCGTGCGGATGGCCGGCGGCCGCCCACAGGCTGTCGAGCGCGAGCAGGTCGGCGTCGATCAGCGTGACGGGTTCGACGAGATGGCCGATCGGGCAGACGCCGCCGATCGCGTAGCCGGTGTTGTCGCGCACGAACTTCGCATCCGCGCGGCCCACTGCACCGACCTGCGCGGCGACCTTCTTCTCGTCGACGCGATTGACGCCGCTCGCGACCACGAGCACCGGCGCACCGTCCGACTGCCGGCGAAACAGGATCGACTTCGCGATCTGCGCGACCGAGCAGCCGAGCCCGGCCGCGGCTTCGGCGGAAGTCTTGCCGGTTTCGGCGAGCATCACGATGCCTTTCTCGTGGCCGCGCTCGCGCAGCAGCAGCGCGACGCGGCGCGCGGAATCGGGGAGGGCGTCGAGTGAAGCGGGTGTCGTCATGTCGAGGAATCCGTGGAAAGTCGGGGTCACACGCAGTTCGCGGCGTCGGCCGCGCTCTGCGCCTTGGCGAGCAGTGCGCGACCGGCGCGCGACACGTTCGCGCGGCCGATCGCGTTCGAGATGAAGTCGCCGGCGGCGACGACCTGCGCGAGATCGATGCCGGTTTCGATGCCGAGACCCTGCATCAGGTACAGCACGTCCTCGGTCGCGACGTTGCCGGTCGCGCCCTTCGCGTACGGGCAGCCGCCGAGGCCCGCGACCGACGCGTGGAAGATCTCGATCCCTTCGAACAGCGCCGCGTAGATGTTCGCGAGCGCCTGGCCGTAGGTGTCGTGGAAGTGGCCCGACAGGCGTTCGCGCGGAAACACGCGCGTGACGGCCGACAGCACTTCGCGCGTGCGCTTCGGCGTGCCGACGCCGATCGTGTCGGCGATGTCGATCTCGTCGCAGCCGAGCGCGGCGAAGCGCTCGACGACATCGACGACCGATGCGACCGGCACTTCGCCCTGGTACGGGCAGCCGAGCGTGCACGACACGCTGCCGCGCAGCCGCAGGCCCGCATCCTTCGCGGCCTTCGCGACGGGCTCGAAGCGCGCGATGCTCTCGGCGATGCTGCAGTTGATGTTCCGCTGCGAGAACGCCTCGCTCGCCGCGCCGAAGATCACGACTTCGTCGGCGCGCGCGGCGACCGCATTCTCGAAGCCCTTCAGGTTCGGCGTGAGCACCGAGTACACGGTGCCCGCGCGGCGCTCGATGCCGGCCATCACGTCGGCGCCGTCGGCCATCTGCGGCACCCATTTCGGCGACACGAACGACGCGGCCTCGATATTGCGGAAGCCGGCGTGCGACAGCCGGTCGACGAGCGCGATTTTCACGTCGGTCGGCACGAAGGTCTTCTCGTTCTGCAGCCCGTCGCGCGGGCCGACTTCGACGATCTTGACGGCGGTGGGGAACGTCATGGTTGTCTCCTGGTTTGCTTGTAGGTTCAGTAGCCGCGTGCGTAGTCGACGATGCCGCCGATGCGCTCGCCGCGCTCGAGCGCGCGGATCTTGCCGGCGATCTGTGCGATGGCTTCGTCGCGCAGCGTTTCGGCCGAGCTGTGCGGCGTGATCGTGATGCGCGGCGCGTGCCAGAACGGATGGTCTTCCGGCAGCGGCTCGCGATCGAACACGTCGAGCGTTGCGGCGGCGATCCGGCCGCTCGACAGCGCGTCGAGCAGGTCGGCTTCGACGAGATGCGCGCCGCGCGCGACGTTGACGACATACGCGCCGGGCGCGAGCCGCGCGAACGTGCGCGCCGACAGGATGCCGTCGGTGTCGGGCGTGCTCGGCAGCAGGTTGACGAGCACCTTCGCGCCGTCGATGCACGCGTCGAACGCGCCGTCGCCCGCGAAGGTCGTGACGCCGTCGAGCTGCTTCGCGCTGCGGCTGTAGCCGCGCACGGGCAGGCCGAGCGCGGCGAGCGCTTGCGCGACCTGCGCGCCGAGCACGCCGAGGCCGAGCACGGCGACGGTGAAGCTGGCGCGCGCGTGCGGCTCGAGCGGCCGCCAGCGGCGCTCGCGCTGCAGCGCGTCGTATTCGTCGAAGCGGCGCAGGTAGCGCAGCACCGCGTGTGTCACGTATTCGACCATCTGCTGCGCCATGCCGGAATCTTCCAGGCGCACGAGCGGTACGTGCCGCGGCAGCGTGCCCGGATGCGCGTGCTCGAGCGCGAGCAGCGCGTCGACGCCGGCGCCGAGGTTGAAGATCGCGCGCAGGCCGTCGCGCGGCGTGAAGAATTCGCGCGGCGCGCGCCAGACGAGTGCGTAGTCGGCGGCGGCCGTGTCGCCCGGCTGCCACGCGCGCAGTTGGGCTTCCGGCAGCGCATGCGCGAACTCGTCGCGCCACGCGCCTGCTTCCTGGTGCGGGGAATGGAACAGGATCTTCATTGGATGACGATGCGCGCGCCGGCGAGGCGCGTCACGGGAACGGCGAGAGGAGCCGGGCGCAGTGCGCCGGCGGGCGTAGCGGACATCGGGCGTCTCCTGACGACCGGGCGCCCGGCGCGTCGGCGCCCGGCCCCGGTTCCGTGTGAAGCTGACGGGAAGCCCACATTCTACGGTTTCGCGGCGCATCGCGCGCCGGTACTGCGGGGCGGGTGACCAGCGTGGGCGACCGGCGTGGGCGATCGCTCCCGGTTGCCGTCCCGGATGGCCGTCGCCCGGATGGCCGGCCCCCGGATGGCCGGCCCACGCAAAAGCAAAGCACAAAATATTGGTTCGGTGGCCGCGGGCGCCGCGCCACAATCGAATCCCGTCTTCAAGCAAGCGAGGGCAATCATGCGCGCATGCAGCAAATCGGCGTGGCCGCCGCGGCTCGTCACCGTTCCGGGCCTGCACGGCAGCGAAGGCGCTCACTGGCAGACCTGGCTCGAACGGCAGTTCCCGCGCTCGCTGCGCGTCGAGCAGCACGACTGGGACGCGCCCGATCTCGCGCGTTGGGCGCAATCGGTGCGCACGTTGCTCGACCGCGAACGCGGCCCGTTCGTGCTGGCCGCGCACAGCTTCGGCTGCCTCGCGGCTGCGCATGCGCTGGCGCAATGGCCGCAGACGGGCCATGTCGCGGGGGTGCTGCTGGTCGCGCCCGCCAGTCCGAAGAAATTCACGTTTGCCGGGCCGTTCGACGCGCGTCGGCTCGCCGTGCCGTCGATCGTGATCGGCAGCGAGACCGATCCGTGGATGCCGCTCGCCGATGCGCGCACGCTCGCGCAGCACCTGGGCAGCGCGTTCGTGAACCTCGGCGACGCCGGGCACATCAACACGGCAGCCGGCTTCGGGCCGTGGCCACGCGCGAAGTACTTCATCGATACGCTCGTCCACTGCGCGGCACCGCTGCGCTTTCGCGACGCGGACGACGGCTTCGAAGCCACGCTCGTCGACCGCGCGCTCGCGCACGCGATCTGACCAGCCGGGCGGGCGGCGCACGCGGCTCGTCTGGGCCGCGCCATGCTGCGCCGTCGTGCCTACGCCGCGGAGACGGGCCGCATCGCGGCCGGATCCGAATAGCTCGGCCGGCCGTTCTCGACGTGGCCCGCGAAACGGCGCGAGAAGGTGCCGGCCGCGCCGTCGCTCACTGTCACGTCATACCATTGGTGCCTCGACGCGAGCGTCCACTGCTCGACACGCTCGTCGCCGCCATGCAGCGTCACCTGCCGCGACGGCGCGCCGTACGTGTTGTCGGTCAGCGGCAGCGTGACGCGAGCCCCGCCGGGGTTGCGCAGCGTCAGGTACAGGTTCCCGTTGTTGTCCACCTCGGATCTGCTGCGATCGGGGGACGGAAGCGAAGGGATCAGCCGGGCGACGACGCGGCGGCACTCGACGCGGCCGCGTTCGCCGTGGGCTTCGCGTCGTCGTCGTCATCGGGCGGGTAGTGCACGACAGGCGGCGCGAGCGGCGCGGCATCGGACGCGGCGGCGTTCGCGGCTGCATCGTTGTTGAATGCGCTGGCGGAGCCGGCCGATGCGCCGGCCTGCTGCGACGCGTCGGTCGCGTGTGCGTCGTGCGGCGCGTCGTCGCTGCAGGCGGCGACGAAAGCGGCGGCACAAAGAACGACGACGACGGAAACGCGACGCATGACTTCTCTCCTGGCAGCTGATCGGGAAACGTTTTCGAGTATGCCGATATGGTGCGACGTTTCGGTGAATCGTTCGCGACCGGCGCGTGATCGCGGAATGCTTTCGAGATCCTGACCCGTCGCCCGAACGGGATGGCGCGCGTGCAATATTTCCCGGTGGACGATGCGGGCCGGGCACTTTTACGCGGGCACGCGACGCGATGCGCGAAGACGTTCACGACGGCCACGCCGCACATGATGAACGTGCGCCGCCGATCGCGTTGCGTCAGCGCCGCGGCGTGCGTCGCCGCACTTCGCTGCGCAGCCAGTCGAGCCAGGTGCGGATCGCCGCTTCGTGCGGATGGCCGGGGCGCCACACGACGTAGTGCGCATACACGTCGGTCACGCGCACCGTCGACACGCGCACGAGCGTGCCGTCCGCGAGTTCGGGCTCGATCAGCGAGCGGCGCGCGAGTGCGACACCGCGTCCTTTCAGCGTCGCGTCGATCAGCGCATTCGCATCGGTGAAGCGCGGCGCGCGCGTGGATTCGGTGAGGTCGAGCCGCGCGGCCTGGAGCCACGGTTCCCACGGCTGGGCGGGATGGCGCAGCAGCGTCGCGCGCACGAGATCGGCCGGCGCGCGCGGCGCGACGCCGTCGCGATTGCGGTACGCGGGGCTCGCGACCGGAAAGATCGTCTCGTTCATCAGCTTCTCGGCGACGACGCCCGGCCACGTGCCGGGCCCGTAGCGCAGCGCGACGTCGATGCGATCGCGCTTGCGCAGCGGCGCGAGCGCCACGTCCGGGTGCAGCGCGATCGCGATGTGCGGATGCGCGGCCGAGAAGCGCGGCAGGCGCGGGGCGAGCCAGCGCTCGGCGACGCTCGGCAGCACGCTGACGTTCAGCGTGACGTCGCCGGTGCGCGGGCGGCTGCGCGTGGCGAGTGCCGGCTCGAATGCGCGTTCCAGCACGCTGAGGCCCTGGCGCACCTGCAGTGCGAGCGCGTGCGCGGCGTGCGTCGGCGTCGCGCCGTTGCGTTCGCGCGTGAAGAGCGGGTAGCCGAGCTGCGCCTCGAGCGCGCGGATGTGCTGGCTGACGGCGCCTTGCGTGAGCGCAAGTTCGTCGGCCGCGCGCGTGAAGCTCTGCAGCCGCACGGCGGTCTCGAACGCGCGCAGCGTCTGCAGCGGAGGAAGGTGGATGCGTCGCATGCGGGTATTAGTAACACTGATGTCCGAGCACGACAATTCATCGTTTGCGGCGCACGTGCACGCGTTCCTACACTCGGTTCCGTCTTCCACAGCGCCGTCGGGCCACACCACCATGAACGCATATCGTCTCTATCTTTCGCCGGGCGCCTGTTCGCTTGCCGCCCACATCGCACTGGAGGAAACCGGTGCGCCGTTCGACGTCGAGATCGTCTCCGTGCAGAAGCAGCAGAACCTCGAAGCGCGCTATCTCGCGATCAACGCGAAGGCGCGCGTGCCGGTGCTCGCGATTCCGGGCGAGCCGCGCGTGCTGACCGAAACGCCGGCGATCCTCACGTATCTCGCGCGCCGTTATCCGGACGCGCAATTGCTGCCGCTCGGCGATCCGCTGCGCGAGGCACGGTGTCACGAATGGCTCGCCTGGCTGGTCGGCTGGGTGCATGGCGTCGGCTACGGCGCGCTGTGGCGGCCGGGTCGCTTCATCGGCGATCCGGCCCTGCACGGCGAGGTCAGTGCGCACGGTCGAGACACGATCGAAGTCGCGAATACAACGATCGAAGCCGCGCTCGCCGACGGCCGCCCATGGGCCGAGCCAGGCGCGCATTCGATCGTCGATCCGTTCCTGTTCGTGCTGTATCGCTGGGGTGTCGCGATCGGGCTCGACATGACGCGGCATCCCGCGTGGACCGCCCATGCGCAGCGCGAGGCCGAACGGCCGGCCGCGCGACGCGCGTTGGCGCGCGAAGCGGCCTGATGCAAGCGTGGGTGTCGCGGCAGGTGCCGCGATGCCCGCGGGCAACGCACGGCCGCTATCGCGCGGCGAACAGCGGATAGGTCGCGGCCGCGACCAGCGCGGCCGTGAGCCACACGACGCTCCACGAACTGACGGCGAGCAGCGGCGGAATCGCAAGCGGCGTCGCGAACAGCCCGAGGTAGCAGATCGTGTTCGCCATCCCGAGCGCGGTGCCCGCGTGGTTCGCGCCCGCCAGCGTCGCGAGCTCCGTGTACGCGACGCCGTGCCACGCCGACACGCAGATGCCGGCCAACACGAGAATCACGACGATCGCGGCGACGGGGACTTGCGGGCTGCCGGCCGTCGCGGCCGCAAGCAGCGCGAACGACCCGGCCGCGACGAGCACCGAACGGCGCAGGTACGCGCGCCGGTTGCCGTGCCGGTCGGTATGGCGGCCGCTCCAGACGCGCGTCACCATCGCGCCGAGCTGCAGCACGACCATCGCCGCGCTGATGCCGGCGAGGCCGAGCCGGCCGAAGTCGTGCAGGAACACCGTCGCGAACGTGAGCACCGCGAACTGCGGTGCGCACAGCGCGCCGATGCCGAGCACGATGCGCCACACGGGGCCGCTCGTCAGCGGGCCGCGGGTGCGCGGGGCTGCCTGATGCGGCTGTTCCGCCGCGCGTGTCGCAGCGGCGTCGACGGTGACCGGTGCGGCGGGCGGCTCGTGCAGCCAGCGCCAGGTCAGCGCCGCGGATCCCGCGCACAGCAGCATCAGCGTGCCGAATACCGCGGCAAAGCCCAGGTGCGACGCGAGCGACGGCAGCAGCGCTGCGCCGATCCCGCCGCCGAGCGGCACGGCCGTCTGGCGGATGCTCATCGCGAGCCCGCGTTCGCGCTCGCCGAACCAGCGCATCACCGCGCGCCCGCTCGACCCGTTCACGCTGCCGCCGAGCAGGCCGACGCAGCACATCGCCGCGACGACGCGCAGCAGCGGCGGCACCCCGTGCGCGGTCGGGACGATCGTGCACACCATCAGCGCGAACATCGCGGCCGTCGCGACGAGCCCGGCGAGCAGCACGCGGCGATCGCCGAAGCGATCGGCGGCCATTCCCCACGGCAGCTCGGACAGCGCGACGCCGAAGCCGAGCGCGCCGAGCACGAGGCCGAGTGCGGCGTTGTCGAGGTGATAGGCCGTGCGCATCCACACCGCCGTGGTCGGAATGCCCGCCGCCGCGGCCGAGAAGCTCATGTTCGCGGCGACGCCGGCGGCCAGCACGCGCCAGCGATGGGCCGGGCCGCGTGCATCGCGGGCGGGCGAGGAGGGAGAGGCGAGGTACGAGGTATCCATGACGGCAGGCCCGGTTGGAAATTGACATCGACAGTCTGGCGACCTACATTCATCCTGAAAATCGGAAAGTTCTTGATGAATCGTTCGATGAAACAGGATGATTGATATGCCCGGACATGACATTCCGCGCGACGGCGGCGAGTCGCTCGCGCTGGCCGATGCCGCGCTGGCACGGCCCAACTTCGACGTGGCGGCGCTGCGCAGCCTCGTCGCGGGGGTGGATCTCGGCAGTTTTGCGAAGGCGGCCGACCGCGTCGCGCGCTCGTCGTCGGCGGTGAGCGCGCAGATCCGCAAGCTCGAGGAGCAGGCCGGCACGCCGCTGTTCGTGAAAGCCGGGCGCGGGCTGGCGCTGACCGACGCCGGCGACGCGATGCTGCGCTATGCGCGGCGGATGATCGAGCTGAACGACGAGGCGGCCGCGGCGGTGCGCGGCACGAATCTCGACGGCTGGGTGCGCGTCGGGCTGCAGGAGGATTTCGGCGAGGCGATCCTGCCCGACGTGCTCGGGCGGTTCGCGCGCGCGCATCCGAAGGTGCGGATCGAGGCGCGGGTGGCGCGCAATGCCGATTTGCTCGACCGGCTCGACGCGAACCAGCTCGATCTCGCGCTGGTGTGGGGCGATCCGGCGTCGGCGGCGCTGGTGGCGCGCACGGGGATCGACAGCGAGGCGATCGCGCAGGTGCCGATGCAGTGGGTCGGGGCGGCGGGAGCGGGCGGCTTCGGCATGCCCGGCGCCGCGGAGGAGGGGGCGGAAGGCGGCGCGCTCGAAACGGGCGGCCGTGCGATACGCGCGCCGGGCGAGCCGCTGCCGCTCGTCGTGTTCGACCGGCCCTGCCGGTTCTTCGGCGCGGCGACCGGTGCGCTCGACCGCGCGGGCATGCCGTGGCGGGTCGCGTTCACGACGCCGAGCCTCGCCGGGCTATGGGCCGCGGCGGCGGCCGGCCTCGGGCTGACGGTGCGCTCGCACTACGGGCTGCCCGCGTCGGTGCGCGTGCTCGATGCGGCGACGTGCGGGTTGCCGGCACTGCCGAGCCTGCCGCTGATCCTGCTGCGGCGCACGTCGTCGGCGACGCCGACCGTCGATCGGCTCGCGCGGATCGTGAAGCAGGCGGTGCGGGATGCGACGGAGGGGGCAGGGGTGGCGCTGGCGGCGTGATGAAACACTCGATTGCCGCCGCGGGTTGCGTTTCGCCAGTCCCTCTGCCGATCGGTCGAATGGATCGATCGGGGGAACCTGACTACAGTGGTGATCACTTGAAACGGAGGTCATCATGCAAAACGCGAATACACCCGGCGCCAGTGCGGTCGATCCGGCTCAAAGGGCAGATGCCACGATCCGCGGTGACGGGGCTTCAGCCGATCGACGCCTCCCTGCCAAGCCGCCCATTCGGTTCGGTGTCCTGCAAGGGCAGGCCTGGATCGCGGACGACTTCGATGCCCCGCTGCCCGATTACCTGCTGGATGCTTTCGAAGGGCGTTGATGCGGCTGTTGCTCGATACGCACATCTTTTTGTGGATCGTGACCAATGACCCCAAGCTCAGCACACGGGCGCGCAGACTGATCTCGGCCGCCGACGAACGTTTCGTCAGCAGCGCGAGTATCTGGGAGGCCGCCATCAAGGCCGGCTTGGGGAAGCTCGATATCGACGTCGGCAAGTTGATCCGGGCGATCGGCTCAAGCGGGATTCGCGAGCTACCGGTTCGGGCCGTGCATGGGGCCGCGGTCCGTGATTTGCCGCATCACCATCGTGATCCATTCGATCGCTTGCTGGTGGCGCAGGCCCGGCTCGAACCGCTTCAGCTCGTGACGGCCGATGCCCATCTTGCACAGTACGGCCTGTCTCTCGTTCTGACAGTTTGAAGCAATCTGCCGGGGCGAAATTCGTCGGGTGCCAGCGCCTCGTGCGGCGTCGCGGTTTATGCCACTGCGACGTCCGGCTCGATTTCGTCCAGTTCCGCACAAATGGCCGCCAGCCGCGCCCTCAACCCTTCACTCGCCGGCACGAACGGTAGCCGCAACCCGTCCTCGCACCACCCTTGCGCGGCCAGCACGGCCTTCACCGGCGCCGGGTTCGGCTCCGCGAACAGCGCCGCGACGAGCGGCTGCAGCGCAACCGACAGGCGCCGCGCATCGGCGAGCCGCCCGTCGCGCAGCAGCGCGTGGATGCGCACATGCCATTCGGGCAGCACGTGCGCGCTGCTCGCGATCGCGCCGTGCGCACCGGCGCACATCGCCGCGAAGTTCTGGTTGTCGTCGCCGGACAGGATCGCGAGCGGCGTGTCGTGCACGAGCCGGCTCATCCGTTCGAGCGTGCCGCCGCATTCCTTGATGCCCGCGACGCGCGGGTCCTGCGCCAGCGCCTGCAGCGTCTCCAGTTCGACGTTCACACCGGTGCGGTACGGGATGTTGTAGACGAGCACCGGCAGGTCGGCCGCCTCGACGATCGCTTCGACGTGGCGGCGGATGCCGTCCTGCGTCGGCCGCACGTAGACGGGCGGCGTGACGAGCAGCCCGTCGGGCCGCAGTGCCGCGAGTTCGCGCGCGCGGGTGGCCGCGAAATGCGTCGCGCTCGCGGTCAGCCCGACGACGATCGGCAGCCCGGGCGCCGCGTCGCGCAGCGTCGCGAACACCGCGTCCTGTTCGCGCGCGTCGAGCAGCACGCCCTCACCGGTCGTCGCCCCCGCGACGAAGCCCGCGATGCCCGCGGCCGCATAGTGGCGCGCGAGCCGCGCAAGCGCGGCGTGGTCGACCTCGCCGTGGTGGAACGGCGTGATGATCGGCAGCCAGATACCTTCGAAACGTGTGTTCATGCAAAGCCTCATGGTGGAAACGGAGTGGGAAGGAACCGTTCCGCCGGCGGAGTGCCGGAGCGAGGCGTGCGTGCAAGGAGAAAGAAACGACCTGCGGGCATCCCGTCCGGCATTCGCCTGACGGGACGCGACGTCCCCGTCAGTCGAGGAGTCGTTTTTTCAGTTTCAGCCCGGCCGCGCGCGTACCTGCCGCGACGGCGGCGAGGATCGAAAGCGAGCGCAGGGCAGCGGACATGGAGGAACCGTAAGTGGGCTGAGCGGCGATCTTAACACCGGATCCGATGCATGCGCGAGCGTCCGCCGCCGTTTAGCAGGATTCGAGATTTGCTTTCCACGACTGATTGGAAAGCGCGTCGCGCCCGGCCGCTAGAATGCCCGCTTACGTTTCGATGACAGCGCGTACGCGTGCCGTCACGCACACTCACCACCACTGGAAACGGGGCATATCACGATGGCAAGCATGAAGGGGATCGGCCGTTGGCTGCACACGGGCGCCGCGGCGGCGCTGGTCGTGGCTGCGACGGCCGCGCACGCGGACACGTCGATCCTGAACGTGTCGTACGACGTGACGCGCGAACTGTACAAGGACATCAACACGAGCTTTGCCGCCGCCTACAAGCAGAAGACCGGCGAGACGGTGGCGATCAAGCAGTCGCACGGCGCGTCGAGCGCGCAGGCGCTGTCGGTGCTGCAGGGGCTGCAGGCCGACGTCGTGACGATGAACCAGCCGAACGACATCGACCTGCTCGCCGAGCGCGGCCAGTTGCTGCCGAAGGACTGGCGCGCGCGTTTCCCGGACAACAGCTCGCCGTACTCGACGACGATGGTGTTCCTGGTGCGCAAGGGCAACCCGAAGGCGATCAAGGACTGGAGCGATCTCGCGAAGCCGGGTGTCCAGGTGATCATCGCGAACCCGAAGACGTCCGGCAACGGCCGCTACGCGTATCTCGCCGCGTGGGGCTTCCAGAAGCAGAAGGGCGCGACCGACCAGCAGGCGCTCGACTTCGAGAAGGCGATTTTCCGCAACGTGCCGGTGCTCGACTCGGGCGGCCGCGGGGCGACGACCACGTTCACGCAGCGCGGCATCGGCGACGTGCTCGTGACGTTCGAGAACGAAGTCGCGCTGATGGACACGGGGGCATCGGGCGCGCAGTTCGACGCCGTGTATCCGTCGGCGAGCATCCTCGCGGAGCCGCCGGTCGCCGTCGTCGACAAGGTCGTCGACAAGAAAGGCACGCGCAAGGTTGCGCAGGCGTATCTCGACTACCTGTACACGCCGGAAGCGCAGGAGATCATCGCGCAGCATCATCTGCGCCCGCGCGATGCGAACGTGCTGAAGAAGCATGCGGCCGAGTTCAAGCCGCTGAAGACGTTCAGCGTCGAGCAGGTCTTCGGCAGCTGGGCGAACGCGCAGAAGACGCACTTCGCCGACGGCGGCACGTTCGATCGCGTGATCGTCGACCGGAAGTGACGGGCCGGCGCGCACCGTGCGCGCCGCGGCAGGATGGACGGGAAGCCGGCCGCTGATGCGGCCGGCTTTTTTCATGGCGGCGCGCGGCGCATGTTCGCGCATCGCTGGCGGGCCGTGGGTTGCGCAGCGGCCCGCATTCCCGGCCGCCGTCGCGCGTGCTACGCTCATCGCCTTCCTGCTTTCGGCACCGCGCGATGAACGTCGATTCGTCCTCCTCAGCCTCCCGCGGCCGTGGCCGCAAGATCTGGTCGGGCACGCGCCTGGTGATCGCCTACGGGATGCCGCCGCTCGGCTGGCGCGACCTCTATCACCGCGCGCTGACGGTGAGCTGGCCCGTTTTCTTCCTGTCGCTCGCGATGCTGTTCCTGCTGCTCAACGGCGGCTTCGCGATGCTCTACCTGCTCGGCCACGCGTCGATCGCGAACCAGTCGCCGGCCGGGTTCGGCGGTGCCTTCTTCTTCAGCGTCGAGACGCTCGCGACCGTCGGTTACGGCGACATGCATCCGCAGACCGTCTATGCGCACCTGGTCGCGACGTTCGAGATCTTTATCGGGATGTCGGGCATCGCATTGGCCACCGGGCTCGTGTTCGCGCGTTTCTCCCGTCCGCAGGCGAAGATCCTGTTCGCGCGCTACGCGATCGTGCGGCCGCTGAATGGCCGGATGACGCTGATGGTGCGCGCGGCAAACGCTCGCCAGAACGTGATCGCGGAGGCGCAGGCGAAGCTGCGGCTGATGCGCGTCGAAGGCACGCACGAGGGCTACACGCTGCGCAAGATCCACGACCTGCCGCTGGTGCGCAGCGAGCATCCGATCTTCCTGCTCGGCTGGAACCTGATGCACGTGATCGACGAATCGAGCCCGCTGTTCGGTGAAACGCCGGAGTCGCTCGCGGCGCGCGACGCGTCGCTGCTGATCACGATCGAGGGTTCGGACGAGACGACCGCGCAGGTGATGCAGGCGCGTCACTCGTGGGAGCACGCGGAGATCCGCTGGCGGCATCGCTATGTCGACCTGATGCACGAAGAAGACGGCATCACGCACATCGACTACACGCATTTTCATGAGGTGGTGCCGGTCGACGTCGAGACCGACGAAGGCGGCACGCCGGGCGCGGTGGCCGCGACCACCGTGCCGAGGCCGGCCGCCTAGGCCGGCCAGTGGGCGATACGCCCGCGCGCGTCACGCATGCAGCAGGCGCGCCGCTTCGCGCTGTTCGATCGCCGCCGCGCGGCGGAACCCGTCGCGGTCCTCGGCACGCGCGACGTAATCGCCCAGCACGCCTTCATGCGGCAGCAGATGCGCGTCGAACGCGATCTTCAGCGTGCTGGCGAGCAGCAGGTCGGCCGCGGTGAAGCGCTCGCCGACGAGCCACGGACTATGGGCGAGCGCCTGCGCGAGCGCGCGCTGCACACGCGTGATGTTGCCCCAGCCGAACGCGACCGGATTGCCCGACGCGCCCGTGAATTTCTCGGCCATCGCCGGTTCGAGGCAGGTCGGCGTGAAGAACATCCACTGCAGGAAGCGGCCGCGCAGCGGATCGTCGGGCGCAATGCCGAGCCCGGCGCCCGGGCAGCAGTCGGCGAGATAGAGCAGCACGGCACCCGATTCGGCGAACGGCGCGTTGCCGTCGTCGAGCGCGGGCAGCTTGGCCATCGGATTGACCTGGATGAACGCGTCGCTCCCCTGTTCGTGCGAGCGCAGGTCGATCGGCACGAGCTCGTAGACGACGCCGAGTTCCTCGAGCATCCACAACGCCCGGAACGCCCGGGTCTTCGGCCAGTAGTAGAGCTTCATTGCGCCTCCGCGTAGGGGGTGGGTGCCGTGTCGATCGATGTTCAAGCGTACCCGAGCGGGAACGGTTCGGACAGGGGCGGTCGACGATGGAAATTTATAACTAGTCATGCGCGAACTAGTCATGAATTCTGTGGATGCGGGGTTGATGCGGCTGATGTCGGTCAATGACGTGCCGGGCGGGCGATACGCCGGGCCGGCCGGTATCCTGGCGCGAGCGTACGTGCTTCGTCATGCCGATCTGCCGGGTGGAATATCACACGTGTCTTCGACGTCGAGGAGTCGGCAGATTGTGGAAAACCGTCGCGCAAAGCAACCCGAAATGCTGTGGATTGGAACGGTGAGGACAGAGCGAGCGGTTCGGAGGCGCGGGCGAGCGCGGGCGCGCGCGGCCGTGCGAACCGCTTGCATGCCGATCCTGATTGCCGCGAGAATTCGATGCCTCGCAGACCGAGCGCCGAACACGGGCGCATGCGCAGGATGAAGCAGCGGCAGATGCGCAGCGATGGCGCGGCCACCGCCGAGCAATGTCAGGCGCTCGCCGTCCGAAAGGAAGTCGGTGAGCCGCCGAGTGATCCCAGGACGATCGGAGTTCCACCGTCATGTCGAAGTGCACGATTCTTGCCCGCTGCCTGTCGGTAGCGACTGCCATCGCGATGGCGGGTTGTGCGGCCGTCGCCGCGAACGAGCCGCTGGCTCACGAGACGAATGCTGCGCAGACGAAAACGCCCGTCGTCGCATTCCCGCGCGGCAACGGCTTCACCGCCTTCAACGGAAACCGGTACGCGAACGCCGCCTATCTCGACGGGATGGGGCTGGTGCCCTTCACGTCGATCTATGACGTCTGGGGGCTGTCGTGCGATGCAACCCGCTGCTATCACGTCCCGACCGAGGGCCAGTTCAAGAAGGTGCTGGCCGGCTATGTGTCGCAATTCAGATCGAACGAATTCATCGCGTTCGATTTCGAAAAGATCGTGATCGATGCGGCGCGCTCGGAGGCGCAGGCCGAGAACGAAGTGGCACTGTTCCAGAAGTTCATCGCCTGGACGCGAGCGGCCTATCCGAATGCCCGGCTCGGCATGTACGACTACGATTTCAATCCGAAATTCCGCGACATCCGGGCGCAGCTTTATCAGGCCGGCGGATTCGATTTCTTTGCACCGACGCTGTATCAGCGCTGGCCGAACCATGCGCTGTGGTGAACGAATCTGCGGGCGGTCGTCGAAAACGACCGGGCCATCAACCGATCGCTGCCGATTTATGCGTACGTGTCGCCTTACAAGGCCGGACAGACGGCGAACGGATTTTTGGGCGATGCGGAATGGCTCGGCGAACTGTCCGAGGCAGGGCGAGCCATCAACGGCGTGATCGTATGGACGGAAAGCGCGCCCGGCGATCAGCTGGATACGAGTCAAAGCTGGCTGGCGGACTTGCGACGGATGACCGGCGCCGGACATTGAGCGGCGTCAGCGCAACGGGGCGCGGCGCGCTGCCGGTTGCGAGGTTTTTCGCGCGCACGGCGTACCTGTCGTGTTCGAACGACGGGAAACGCTGTGTATCTCATCGATGAGGATCGTTGACCGCGGTCGGATGCGCCCCCCTTGTTGCGGGCATCCGATACCCGGCAAGACGCGAAAAACCGTGCTTTTCAAAGGTGAATGTCGACCATCGATGTGAACGGGGCGCCCGTTTCGATGTAGTATCCGGTCCCCGCAAGCGACTCGGCATGCTGTGGAGGGCGAGGGTCGGTACGCGCGCCGGGTTGAACGAGGCGTTCGCCGAGGTGTGGATATCTCGCCCTTGAATGGACTCGAAGTGCTGTGCATTTCGATGGTGAGGGTGATCGACGGGACGGCCGCGGCGCTTGTAGCGGTGTGGATATTCTGCGTTTGAAGAGATGCGAAGCGTCGTGTATTTCGAGGTGGTTGCGATCGCGGGATCGGCTGGGGGATTCGCTAAGGTGTGAATATCCTGCTTTGGTCGGGACCCGAAGTGCCGAGAATTTCGAAAGCGAGTGCGGCATCGAACGAGGCGTCCGCGAAGGTGTGGATATCTTCCCTGGAATGGACTCGAAGCGCTGTGCATTTCGATGGTGAGTGTGATTGACGGGGTGGCCGCGGCGCTCGCAGCGGTGTGGATATTCTGCGTTTGAAGAGTCGCGAAGCGTCGTGTATTTCGAAGTGGTTGCGATCGCGGGATCGGCTGGGGGATTCGCTGAGGTGTGAATATCCTGCCTTGGTCGGGACCCGAAGTGCCGAGAATTTCGAAAGCACGTGCGATCGCGGAATCGGCCGAGGCGTTCGCCAAGGTGTGGATATCTTCCCTGGAATGGACTCGAAGCACTGTGTATTTCGAAGGTGAGGGTGAATGCCCGATCGAACGAGGCGTTCGCCAGGGTGTGGATATCCTGCCCTGGAAGGGACTCGAACCGCTGTGCATTTCAACGGTGAGCGTGGGTGCCTGTCCGGGCCGGCGGCCTTGTGCGGCCGTTGGCGGTGCGGATACCCGGAGCGATAACGCTCGGCAACGACGAACATCTTTCCCTCGGGAGCGCCGGACTTGATCACGTCGTCGAACCTCGCGATCCGGGACGCGCAGCCGTCCGATCACGCAGCCATTGCCGCACTGTTGAGTCAGCTCGGCTACGACACTACGCCGTCGCTGATCCTCGCGAAGATCGAAGCGTTGCTTCCGAGTCCGACGGACACGATCGTCGTGGCGGTCGTGCAACACGAGGTCGTCGGCAGCATCAGTCTCCACGCGCTGCCGCTCTTCCACGCGACAGGCTACCTCGGACGCATTACCAGCCTGGTCGTCGATGAGCGCCATCGCGGGTACGGCGTGGGCAGTGCGCTGATGGCGGCTGCAGAGCGGTGGTTCGACGCGACCGGATGCGTGAAGCTGGAAGTGACGAGCGGCGACCACCGGCCGGATGCTCACCGCTTCTACGCGCGGCACGGCTTTTTGCGCGACGGACAGCGACTCGCCAGAACGTTTCCACATCACGCGGCTTCAAGCCCTGATCGCATGTGACGCGAAACGCCGCCCAGCAACGGTGAGCGTGAGCGCGTTGGTGAGCGGGCAACGGGTGCAGGCGGTGTGGATATCTCCCTTCCGAAGAGACTTGAAACGCTGTGTATTTCGACGGTGAGTGCGAGCACGTGATCGAATACGGCGCTCGTTCCCGTGTGGATATCCCGCCCCCAAAACGACTCGAAGGGCTGTGCATTTCGAGGGTGAGCGTCGGTGATCGATCGGCCGAAACGCGCATTCCAGCGTGAATATCAGGGTGCCGGTTCAACCTCCGAAGCCGTTCGACGCCGGTGCATGTCGAGGAGAAGCACGAGTCCTTACGCCGGAAATCGCGCCGGTCATGTTGTGAATATCCGGCCTCGGCGATCACGCGAGCGCCCGTGTATTTCGACCGTGATGGTCGGCTCGGCGTCGAAACGCGAGCTGGTTGCGATGTGGATATCCAGGCCTCGCAACCACTCGTGCGCCTGTGCAATTCAACGGTGAGTGTCAGCCCGAAATCGAAACGCGTGCCGGCTTCGATGTGGATATCCCGCCCATGCGACCACTCGAACCCCGGTGCATCCCGGCGATGAGTACCCGCACCGGGCCGAAGCAGAATCCACTCGAAAGTTGGCACGAAGCCCCGCGCATCGGAACGGGGTGCAGGACGTTCCGGCCACCGACGTGCCAGCCCGATCCCGTTGTGGACATCCGCTCCCCACGCCACTCGAAATGCTGTGCAATCGAACGGTGAGGATACCGCCTCGATCCGCTCAAACCCCCGCCAGCAAAGGCTCAAACGCCCATCGCCACCCCGCGGGCGACGCCCCGGCATCCCGCCACACCCTCCACCAACGCGTGGCTTCCCCCGCGCAGCCACGCAACCGCCGCACACCCCCACCCATTCCGCGCTGCGCGAGAACTCTCTCAAAACCCCCCAAAAACCTGCGTAGTTTTTCTCGCCCCGGCCCCGTCCGAGCAAGATGAGAAAAAACATTCTCGGCGCCGCGCGAAAAAATAGAGCCATTCGCTGCCGGCCCCCACGCGTCGCCTGACGCCTTGCCGAGCAGCCCAGAACAGCACAATCCGGAGACATCCCCCATGACTGCCCGCTTGCCCGTCGACGGCACGCCTGCCCTGTCCGACTACCGCCTGACCGACAACCTGACCGCGACGCGCGGCCGGATCTTCCTGACCGGCACGCAGGCGCTGGTTCGCCTGCTGCTGATGCAGCGCACGGTCGACGCCGAACAGGGGCTCAACACGGCCGGCTTCGTCAGCGGCTATCGCGGTTCGCCGCTCGGCATGGTCGACCAGCAGCTGTGGAAGGCGAAGAATCTGCTCGACGCGGGCGGCGTGCGCTTCCTGCCCGCGATCAACGAGGAACTCGGCGGCACGGCCGTGCTCGGTACGCAGCGCGTCGAGGCCGATCCCGAGCGCACGGTCGAGGGCGTGTATGCGATGTGGTACGGCAAGGGCCCGGGCGTCGATCGCGCGGGCGACGCGCTGAAGCACGGCAACGCGTACGGTTCGTCGCCGCATGGCGGCGTGCTCGTCGTCGCGGGCGACGACCACGGCTGCGTGTCGTCGTCGATGCCGCACCAAAGCGACTTCGCGATGATCGCGTGGCACATGCCGGTCGTGAACCCGGCGAACATCGCCGACATGCTCGAATTCGGCTTGTACGGCTGGGCGCTGTCGCGCTACTCGGGCACGTGGGTCGGCTTCAAGGCGATCTCGGAAACGGTCGAATCGGGTTCGACCGTCGACCTCGACGCGCTGCAGACGCAGTGGCCGGCGCCGGAAGGCTTCACGCCGCCGGCGGGCGGCCTGCACAACCGCTGGCCCGACCTGCCGAGCCTCACGATCGAGGCGCGCCTCGCCGCGAAGCTCGACGCGGTGCGCCATTTCGCGCGCACCAACAGCATCGACAAGTGGATCGCGCCGAGCGCGCAGGCGAACGTCGGCATCGTGACCTGCGGCAAGGCGCACCTCGACCTGATGGAAGCGCTGCGCCGCCTCGACCTGACGGTGGCCGACCTCGACGCGGCCGGCGTGCGGATCTACAAGGTCGGCCTGTCGTATCCGCTCGAAATGACGCGGCTCGAAACCTTCGTCGACGGGCTTTCAGAAGTGCTCGTGATCGAGGAGAAGGGCCCCGTCATCGAGCAGCAGATCAAGGACTACCTGTACAACCGCACGGAAGGCGCGCGCCCGCGCGTGCTCGGCAAGCACGACGCCGCCGGCGGCTGCCTGCTGTCCGAGCTCGGCGAGCTGCGCCCGTCGCGGATCCTGCCGGTGTTCGCCGACTGGCTCGCACGCCACAAGCCGGCGCTCGACCGCCGCGAGCGCGTCGTCGATCTCGTCGCGCCGCAGATCCTGTCGAACGAGGCGGACGCGGTGAAGCGCACGCCGTACTTCTGCTCGGGCTGCCCGCACAACACGTCGACGAAGGTACCGGAAGGCTCGATCGCGCAGGCCGGCATCGGCTGCCACTTCATGGCGTCATGGATGGAGCGCGACACGACCGGGCTGATCCAGATGGGCGGCGAGGGCGTCGACTGGGCCGCGCACGCGATGTTCACCAACACGAAGCACGTGTTCCAGAACCTCGGCGACGGCACCTACTTCCACTCGGGCATCCTCGCGATTCGCCAGGCCGTGGCCGCGAAAGCGAACATCACGTACAAGATCCTCTACAACGACGCGGTCGCGATGACGGGCGGCCAGCCGGTCGACGGCAGCATCTCGGTGCCGCAGATCGCGCGGCAGGTCGAGGCGGAGGGCGTGTCGCGCTTCGTCGTCGTGTCGGACGAACCGGAGAAGTACGACGGCCATCACGGCCAGTTCCCGCCGGGCACGACGTTCCATCACCGCAGCGAGCTCGACACCGTGCAGCGCGAGCTGCGCGAGACGCCGGGCGTCACCGTGCTGATCTACGACCAGACCTGCGCGGCCGAGAAGCGCCGCCGCCGCAAGAAGGGCGAATTCCCCGATCCGGACAAGCGCCTGTTCATCAACGACGCGGTGTGCGAAGGCTGCGGCGATTGCGGCGTGCAGTCGAACTGCCTGTCGGTCGAGCCGCTGGAGACGCCGCTCGGCCGCAAGCGCCGCATCGACCAGTCGTCGTGCAACAAGGACTATTCGTGCGTGAACGGCTTCTGCCCGAGCTTCGTGACGGTCGAAGGCGCGGCGCTGAAGAAGGCCGCCGGTGCCGCCTTCGATGAAGCCGCGCTCGCCGCGCGCGTCGATGCGCTGCCGGTGCCGGCGACGCATCTCGACGCGGCGCCGTTCGACATGCTCGTGACGGGTGTCGGCGGCACGGGCGTCGTGACGGTCGGCGCGCTGATCAGCATGGCCGCGCACCTCGAAGGCAAGAGCGCGTCGGTGCTCGACTTCATGGGCTTCGCGCAGAAGGGCGGCTCGGTGCTGTCGTTCGTGCGGATCGCGTCGAGCGACCGGTGGCTGAACCAGGTGCGCATCGACACGCAGCAGGCCGACGTGCTGCTCGCGTGCGACATGGTCGTCGGTGCGAGCGCCGAGGCGCTGCAGACGGTGCGTCACGAGCGTTCGCGGATCGTCGTCAACACGCACCGGATCCCGAACGCGTCGTTCGTGCAGAACCCCGACGCGAACCTGCATGCGGATGCGCTGCTCGAGAAGATGCACCACGCGGCCGGCGACGGCTACCTGTCGAGCTGCGACGCGCAGGCGCTCGCCGCGAAGTTCCTCGGCGATTCGATCGGCGCGAACATCCTGATGCTCGGCTACGCGTGGCAGCTCGGCCTCGTGCCGGTGTCGCTCGCCGCGATGATGCGCGCGATCGAGCTGAACAACGTCGCGGTGCCGATGAACAAGCTCGCGTTCTCGATCGGCCGGATGGCGGCCGGCGACGCGGCGGGCCTCGATGCGTTGTGGAACGCGCGCCACACGGTGGCCGCGCATGCCGCGCCGGAGACGCTCGCGGAGCTGATCGCCGATCGCGAAGCGCGTCTCGACGCGTACGGCGGCGCACGCTATGTCGAGCGCTACCGTGCGCTCGTGAGCGCGGCGCGCACGAAGGGCGACGATGCGCTCACGCGCGCGGTCGCGACGACGTTCTACCGGCTGCTCGCGGTGAAGGACGAATACGAGGTTGCGCGGCTGTACACGGACGACGCGTTCCGCACGGCGCTCGAGGCGCAGTTCGAAGGCGTGCCGGGGCAGGCGTATCGCGTGAAGTTCAACCTTGCACCGCCGACGGTCGCGAAGGCCGGCAGCGACGGCAGCGCGCCGAAGAAGCGCGTGTTCGGCCAGTGGATGTGGCCGGTGTTCGGCATGCTGGCGCGCGTGCGCAGACTGCGCGGCACGTGGCTCGATCCGTTCGGCCGCACCGTCGAGCGGAAGATGGAGCGCGCGCTCGCCGACGACTACGAGACGACGCTCGCGCGTGCGTTCGCTGCGATGACGGCCGGCAATGCGGCGCAGGTCGCGCAACTGGCCGACCTGCACGCACGCGTGCGCGGCTTCGGTCACGTGAAGGTGCGCAACCTGGCCGGCGTGAAGCGTGCGGAGCGCGAGCTCGCGCTGCAGCTCGGCATCGAAGCGGCGACGAGCGTGGCCGTGCAGCATGCGCTCGACGAGATGAAGGGCGCGGGGATGCTGAAGGGGATTCCGGTCGTCGTCGCGAAGTAACGCGAACGCGGGTGCGGTTCGCTCCGGGCAACCGGGGCGATGCCGGCACGATGCCTGCGCGGCGGCCGACGCGGCGCCGCCGGCAGTTCGGCGCAGGCACGCCGGTCACGTCCGCGTGCGTCGCTTATGCGACGCGATTGCCGGCGATGCACCGCGAGTAGTACGCGAGGCTGCGCTTCGGCGAGCGCGCCTGCGTCGTCGGGTCGACGTGGATCAGCCCGAATTTTTTCGCGAAGCCGCTGCTCCATTCCCAACTGTCCAGCCCGGCCCAGCAGAACAGCCCGCCGAGGCGCACGCCCTGCCGATACGCGTCGTGCGCGGCGTTCAGGTAGCTGGCGAGGTAGTCGATGCGCGGACCGTCGTCGACGATGCCGCCGCTCGGCGCAGGCTCGGCGATCGCGAAGCCCGTCTCGGTGACGACGATGCGCGGCGCGCCATAGTCGCGATGGACGCGCAGCAGCATCTCGCTCATCCCGTACGGTTCGACCGGATACCCCATCGTCTGGATTTCGTTCGGCGGGCTGTCGGCCAGCGCGAAACCCGCGCTGCTTGCGTCGGCCTTCACATAGAAGCAGTTGTAATACTGCACGCCGAGAAAATCCGGGTTCGCGGCGATCGTCGCCATGTCGCCCGGCTGGACGAGCGGCGCCAGCGCCGACTGCAGCTCCGCCGGATATCCTTTACCGTACAGCGGGTCGAGAAACGCGCGATGCCAGATCGCGTCGAACCGGGTGGCGGCAGCCTGGTCGGCGGCCGCGTTTGTCGCCGCATGCACGGGCCGCCCGCTGATTGTGGTGCCGATCTGCGCGGTGCCCGGCACGTTCGCGCGCACGGCCTGGAACATCAGCCCCTGCGCGAGGTTCTGATGGTGGATCGCGGCGAACATCGCCTCCATCGAGTGCGCGCGCGGCGGCGATGCGCCGAAGCCGTAGCCGGCGAGCGCGACGCCGTTCGGTTCGTTCAGCATCATCCAGTGCTTGACGCGGTCGCCGAGCCGGCGCGACACGATATGCGCGTAGTCGGCCAGCCGGTATGCGATGTCGCGGTCGCGGAAATCCCCGGCCCAGACCGGGATGTCCCAGTGAAAGAGCGTCAGGTACGGCGTGAGCCGCCGCTCGAGCATCGCGTCGACCATGCGGTCGTAGGTGGCAAGGCCCGCGTCGCTCGCCGCGCCGGCGCTGTCCGGCTGCACGCGCGGCCATGCGGTCGAGAAGCGGAACGCCTGGACGCCCGCGTTCGCCAGTAGCGCGAGATCGCCCGGATAGCGCTGCTCGAATTCGATGCAGCGCGCGTTCGTGGAGCCGTCCGCGATCGTGCCGGGCTGGTCGGCGAACACATCCCAGTTGCTTCGTCCACGGCCATCGCGGCTTTCGACTTGCGGTGCAGCGGTCGCGACGCCCCAGACGAAGCCGTCGGCGAAGTGTTCGGACGATTCGACCGAATCGCCGCCGCAGGCGGCGAGCATGCCGCTGCCGAGCACGGCGGCACCCTGCGTCAGGAAGCGGCGGCGGCTTGGGTGCGGGAGGGAGGTCAGCGGGTTTCGATGGTTGGGCATGAGGAGGTCGGACCGGTTCGCCGGCTGGCACCTGGCGGCGCTTTTAATCAGGATTACGATGCAAAATGAGCCGGAAGCCGGCCTGGCCATGCATCACGGGTGACGGCGCGCGAGGTGCGCTCCTGGTCGCGCGAGATGAACCGCGCGACGCATCCGTCGGCAAGCGGTGATCTTGACAGTGCGGTGTGTAAGTTTTTTTAAATGAGCAGACAAATCGGGCGGGCCGTGCGCGGCCGGCTGCCGGATGTCGAGAGTGGAAAAGCGGTGAGGCACCGCTCGCGCGGCGCAACATGCCGCCGGGCGAAGGTCGCGGACACGCGCTTTTCGTATGGCCGGGGCGCCGCCTGCCGCCGCCCCGAACATCGGATCAGAGAATGCCTTTCTTGCGAGTCGACAGCGCGGTCTCCGACAGGTCGATCTCGCGGAGCAGCTTCGTCAGCGTTTCGTCGGAAATCTTGCTGTCGCTGCGCAGCCGGTACAGCGCGGAGCGTTCCGCGCGTACGGCGGCGATCCGCATCTGCAGTTCCATCGTTTCGGCCTGCTTCGCTTCCGCGCGCGGCGTGGGGCCGTCCTCGGCGAGCGTCGCGAGGCGGCGGCGGTACTGGTCCATCACGCGTGCGGAGATATCCGCGCAGCGCGCGGCGCCCGATTCGTCGAGATCGGTCGAGATCGCGTCGTGCGATGAGTCGATCGCGCGGATCGCGGCCTGCGCGGCGGCCGCGCGCGCGGCGCGCCAGCGCGAGGCCGAGCAGGAGATTCACGGCGATCCGTTCGTCCAGCAACTCGTGCGCGAATTCGGCGCGCGCATCGTCGAGGGTTCGGTGCGCCCGCTCGCCGACGCGGCGCCGGACGGCCCGCCGCCGACGCTGCATTGAACTGACCGCCCCGCGACAGGCACAATCACGCCCACACATTGGCCGGCACGCGCCGCGTGCCGGTTTTCACACGATCAAGAAGGAGTATTCCCATGTTGAAAGGCAACCTCGCCGGACTGATGAAGCAAGCGCAGCAAATGCAGGAAAACATGAAGAAGATGCAGGAGCAGCTTGCGCTGATCGAAGTCGAAGGGCAGTCGGGCGCCGGCCTCGTCAAGGTGACGATGACGTGCCGCAACGAAGTGCGTCGCGTGTCGATCGACCCGAGCCTGCTCGCGGACGACAAGGACATGCTCGAGGATCTCGTCGCGGCTGCGGTCAACGACGCCGTGCGCAAGGCCGAAGCGACGTCGCAGGAAAAGATGAGCGGCATGACGTCGGGCCTGCCGCTGCCCCCGGGCTTCAAGCTGCCGTTCTGAGCGCAGCGTCCGTGCCACTTTTTGCTGCCGTATGAAACAGCCGTCCGCCCTGTCCGCTCTCGTCGAAGCGTTGCGCGTGCTGCCCGGCGTCGGGCCGAAATCCGCCCAGCGCATGGCGGTCCACCTGATGCAGCACGATCGGGAGGGCGCGGAGCGGCTCGGCCGGTCGCTGCTGTTCGCAACCGAGCACCTGCAGCACTGCGAGAAGTGCAACACGTTCACCGAAGCGCAGATCTGCGAGGTCTGCAGCGACGAAGAGCGTGATCCGACGCTGCTGTGCGTCGTCGAGACGCCTGCCGACCAGATCATGCTCGAGCAGACGATGACTTACCGCGGGCTGTATTTCGTGCTGATGGGCCGGCTGAGCCCGCTCGACGGAATCGGCCCGAAGGAAATCCATTTCGACCGTCTCGTGCGGCGCGCGTCCGACGGCGTCGTCAAGGAAGTCGTGCTCGCGACCAACTTCACGAACGAGGGCGAAGCCACCGCGCACTACCTCGGCCAGACGCTGAAGGCGCGCGGGCTCGCGGTCACGCGCCTCGCGCGCGGCGTGCCGGTGGGCGGCGAGCTCGAATATGTCGACGCGGGCACCATCGCCCGCGCGATGCTCGACCGTCGCACGATGTAAGCCGGGCGCCGCCGGCCGGCGGCGCCGTTCCTCATGCCAGGGAGACACATGAGCACCAGCCAGGGCCCGCTCGCGGGCGTCAAAGTGCTCGAATTCGGCACGCTGATCGCGGGACCGTTCGCGTCGCGGCTGTTTGCCGAATTCGGCGCGGAAGTGATCAAGATCGAGGATCCGAACGGCGGCGACCCGCTGCGCAAGTGGCGCAAGCTGCACCCGGAGCAGGGCGGCACGTCGCTGTGGTGGTCCGTCCAGGCACGCAACAAGAAATCGGTCACGCTCAACCTGAAGGCCGATGCCGGCAAGGCGATCGCGCGGCAGCTCGCGCGCGAGGCCGACATCGTGATCGAGAACTTCCGCCCGGGCCTGCTCGAAAAGCTCGGGCTCGGCTACGACGTGCTGTCGGCCGACAACCCGGGTCTCGTGATGGTGCGCCTGTCCGGCTACGGGCAGACGGGCCCGTACCGCGACCGGCCCGGCTTCGGCGCGATCGCCGAATCGATGGGCGGGCTGCGCCACATCACCGGGTATCCCGACCTGCCGCCGCCGCGCATCGGCATCTCGATCGGCGACTCGATCGCCGCGCTGCACGGCGTGATCGGCGCGCTGATGGCATTGCATCACCGCAAGGTCAACGGCGGTGCGGGGCAGGTGGTCGACGTTGCACTGTATGAAGCCGTCTTCAACATGATGGAAAGCGTGGTGCCCGAATACGGCGTGTACGGGATGGTGCGCGAGCGCACCGGCGCGTCGCTGCCGGGCATCGTGCCGTCGAATACCTATGCGTGCCGCGACGGCAGCATCGTGATCGGCGGCAACAGCGATCCGATCTTCAAGCGGCTGATGAAGGCGATCGAGCGCGACGACCTCGCCGACGATCCCGCGCTCGCGCAAAACGACGGACGCGTGCCGCGCACGCAGGAGATCGACGACGCGATTGCCGCGTGGCTCGCGCCGCGCACGATCGACGAAGCGCTCGTCGTGCTCAACGCGGCCGATGTGCCGGCCGGGCGCATCTACAGCGCCGCCGACATGTTCACCGATCCGCAGTTCGTCGCGCGGCAGATGATCCAGCGCTTCAAGCTCGCCGACGGCACGGACATTCCGCTGCCGAACATCACGCCGAAGCTGTCGGACACGCCGGGCGAAACGCGCTGGCTCGGGCCGGAACTCGGCGAGCACACGGACGAGGTGCTGCGGGGCCTCGGCTACGATGCGCAAGCGATCGCCGCACTGCGCGACGCGGGTGCAATTTGAGCATCCTCGGGCCTGCCGCTTCACGCCACGTTCCCCGAAGGGGGTATTCCCCGAGGGGGCGCCGTTGGCGGCGGAACACCCGGGGCGGTTCGACGCTTTCCTGAGCGCGCGGAACGCCGCCGCGCAACGCGGCGGCACAGCGTGCGCGGGCACCCGCAACGGTCCATCCGCAGCCGCCGGACTGTCGCTCTCGCGCCATCTTTCCTCGGTTACAATCGCCGGATGCGAATCCTACTCAGCAACGACGACGGCTATCTCGCCCCCGGTCTCGGCGCGCTCAGCGACGCGCTGCAGCCGCTGGCCGAACTCACGGTGATCGCGCCCGAGCAGAATTGCAGCGGCGCGTCGAATTCCCTCACGCTGTCGCGGCCGCTGTCGGTGCAGCGCGCGGCGAGTACGGGTTTCTTCTACGTGAACGGCACGCCGACCGATTCGGTGCACGTCGCGTTGACCGGGATGGCCGACGCCCGGCCGGATCTCGTCGTTTCCGGGATCAACAACGGCCAGAACATGGGCGAAGACACGCTCTATTCGGGGACAGTTGCGGCCGCCACCGAAGGCATCATGTTCGGCGTGCCGGCCATTGCGTTCTCGCTGGCCGACAAGGGCTGGGCTCATCTGGCGGACGCCGCGCGCGTCGCCGCGGAAATCGTCGCGCACTATCTTGCGCATCCGCTGCCGGGCCAGCCGCTGCTGAACGTGAACATTCCGAACCTGCCTTACGACGAACTGAAAGGCTGGAAGGTCACGCGCCTCGGCAAGCGTCATCCGTCGCAGCCGGTGATTCGCCAGACCGACCCGCGCGGCGAACCGATCTACTGGATCGGCGCGGCGGGCGACGCGATGGACGCCAGCGAAGGCACCGATTTCCACGCGGTCGCAAACGGTTTCGTGTCGATCACGCCGTTGCAGCTGGACCTCACGCATACGCAGATGCTTCCCGCGACGCGCGAATGGGCGCGCGCCGGAGGGCGGGCTTCATGAGCGGCGAGCGCGCGAAGCGGTTCCCGCTCGCGCTCGAAGATCTCAAGCGAGCGCCACGCAAGTCGGAAGGTCGGGCCGGCGAACGCCATGCGGCGGTCGCGGTATCGAAGGCCGCCGACAAGCCCGCCGCCGCGCTGAAACCGGTTGCGGTGAAGCCTGCTGCGGCGCGCACGGCGTTGCCCGGCTCCGCGGCTGCGAAGCCCGCGACCGCGCCGAAGCCGACCGTGCTGAAGCCTGCGATGCCGAAGCCGGCCGCACCGAGCGTCGCGCCGGCCGGCGCGTTCGCGCTCACGTCGGAACGTGTGCGCGAACGGATGGTCGAACGGTTGCGCGCGAACGGCGTGACCGACGCGCGCGTGCTGGAAGCGATGGCGGCAGTGCCGCGTCACCTGTTCGTGGATCCCGGGCTTGCGACGCAGGCCTACGAGGATTCGGCGCTGCCGATCGGCCATCAGCAGACCATTTCAAAGCCGTCGGTTGTCGCGCGCATGATCGAGCTCGCGATGGCCGGCCGCACACTCGAGCGCGTCCTCGAGATCGGCACGGGCTGCGGCTACCAGGCCGCCGTGCTGAGCCACGTGGCATGCGACGTGTATTCGATTGAACGCATCAAGCCGCTCTACGAGCGCGCGAAGCTGAACCTGCGGCCGCTGCGCGTGCCGAACATCCGTCTGCACTACGGCGACGGGCGTGTCGGCCTGCCGTCCGCGGCCCCGTTCGACGCGATCGTGATCGCGGCGGCGGGGCTCGACGTGCCGCAGGCGCTGCTCGAGCAGCTCGCGATCGGCGGGCGGCTCGTCGCGCCGGTCGGCGCGCAGAGCGGGCAGCACCAGGTGCTCACGCTCGTCGAGCGCGTCGCGCACGCGCAATGGAGAGAGTCACGGCTTGATCGCGTTTTCTTTGTCCCTTTAAAATCCGGAGTAATTTGAAACCGATGAGTATGTTGCGCGCGATGCAAAACAACCGTTCCAGGGAACCGCTCACGCTCGCCCAGCGCGCGATCTGCGTAGCTGCGTTCTCCACGCTACTGGCCGCCTGTGCGACGCGGCTCGACAACGCGCCCGTCGTCGATCGCTCCGGTTCGCTCGGCACGACCGGCACCGCGCAGCCCGCGGCGCCGCTTCCCCCTGCGCCACCGGGTTACTACCGGGTGAAGCCGGGCGACACGCTGTACCGGATCGCACTCGAAAACGGGCAGAACTATCGCGACATCGCCGCATGGAACAACCTGGCGAACCCGAATCAGATTGAAGTCGACCAGCTGCTGCGCGTTTCGCCGCAGGCCGGTGCCGCCGTTGCGGGCACGCAGGTCGCCGCGCCGATCGCCGGCGCAGCCGTTGCGACCGCGCCGCTCAGCAGCGGCCCGGCAACGCCGTCCGCCGGCACGTCGTCCTCGGTTGCGCCGCCGCCTGCCGCGGCCGCCGCATCGAGCGATACGGCCGCCGCGCCGAGCGGCCCCGTGACGTTCGCGTGGCCCGCGCGCGGTCCCGTGCTGAACGGTTTCGACGACGCGAAGAACAAGGGCGTCAATATCGGCGGTACGGCCGGCGAGACCGTGAAGGCGGCGGCCGACGGCCGCGTCGTCTACTCCGGCAATGGCCTGCGCGGCTACGGCAACCTCATTATCATCAAGCACGATGCAACTTACCTCACGGCGTATGCACACAATCGCGCTTTGATGGTAAAAGAGGGGGACGCGGTAACGAAGGGGCAGAAGATCGCCGAGATGGGGAATAGCGATTCCGACCGCGTGATGCTGCATTTCGAGGTTCGCCGGCAGGGTAAACCTGTCGATCCGCTGAAGTATTTGCCGCCTCAATAACCGAGACGACCATGCCGAAATCGAAGCGCCACGAGCCGCAAGCCGAGTCTGAGAAGATCAGTCGTGCCACGCAAGCGTCGGTGGGGCGAGCTGGTGCTTCGACGGACGACGAAGACGACGTCGCGGACAACGAGCGTGACCTCGAGGCACGCGACGCCGACGCGGACGGTGGTGACGATGAGCGCGAAGGCCGCCCGGAGGCGGCGCCCGACGTCGACGATTTCCGCACGATGCTGCAGGCCGAGCTCACGGCCGACACGATCCAGCATTACCTGAACCGCATCAGCGTGAAGCCGCTGCTCACCGTCGAGGAGGAGCAGCGCTATTCGCGTCTGGCCAAGGCCGGCGAATTCGAGGCGCGGCAGGTGATGATCGAGCGCAACCTGCGCCTCGTCGTCAGCATCGCGAAGGGGTATCTGAACCGTGGCGTGCCGCTGCTCGACCTGATCGAGGAAGGCAACCTCGGCCTGATGCACGCGATCGAAAAATTCGACCCGACGCGCGGCTTTCGTTTTTCGACCTACGCGACGTGGTGGATCCGGCAGAGCATCGAGCGGGCGATCATGAACCAGGCCCGCACGGTGCGCCTGCCCGTGCACGTGATCCGCGAGCTGAACCAGGTGTTGCGCGCGAAGCGCCACCTCGAAAAGAATTCGATGTCGACGGGCGAGGCGGCCGAGCGCCGCGAAGCCAGCATCGACGACATCGCCTATCTCACCGGCAAGACCGCCGAGGAAGTCACCGATATCCTCGCGCTCAACGAGCACACGGCGTCGCTCGACGCGCCGCTCGACCTCGATCCTGCGAGCAGTCTGCTCGACCTGCTGCCCGACGACCAGAGCCAGTCGCCCGACGCCGAGGTGCAACACCGCGAGCTCGAGACGCTGACGCGCGCGTGGCTGTCGCGGCTGTCCGACAAGCATCGCCATGTGATCGAGCGCCGCTTCGGCCTGAACCACATCGAACCGGCGACGCTCGAGGAGCTGGCCGACGAGATGGGGCTCACGCGCGAGCGCGTGCGCCAGATCCAGCAGGAAGCGCTGGTGCGCCTCAAGCGGTTTTTTGCCTCCAACGGCGTGCGCAAGGACGCCGTTCTGTAACTGATGACTCCGATTCTTGTTTTTGACATCGAGACGATTCCCGATGTCGACGGCATTCGCCGTCTGGAAGACCTGCCTGCGACGCTCGACGATGCCGCAGTGGCCGAACATGCATTCGCAGCCCGTCGCGAGAAGACTGGCAGCGATTTCCTGCCGCACCACCTGCAGCGTATCGCAGCGATATCGTGCGTGTTCCGCGACAACAACGGTTTTCGCGTGCGCTCGCTCGGCACGATGCAGGACAACGAGGCGGCGCTGATCCAGTCGTTCTACCGCGTGATCGAGAAATACACGCCGCAGCTCGTGTCGTGGAACGGCGGCGGCTTCGATCTGCCGGTGCTCCATTACCGCGCGCTCGTGCACGGCATCCCCGCGTCCCGCTACTGGGATCTCGGCGAAGACGATCGCGAATTCAAGTGGAACAACTACATCTCGCGCTACCACTCGCGGCATACCGACCTGATGGATGTGCTCGCGATGTATCAGGCACGTGCAAACGCGCCGCTCGACGCGCTCGCGAAGATGTGCGGCTTTCCGGGCAAGCTCGGGATGGACGGCAGCCAGGTGTGGCCGGCGTTCCAGAACGGGCAGATCGAGGAAATCCGCAATTATTGCGAAACCGACGTCGTCAATACCTACCTGCTGTATTGCCGGTTCCAGTTGATGCGCGGCGGTCTCACGCCGAGCGAATACGCGGATGAAATCCTGCTCGTGAAGAACTCGCTTGCACAGGAGCCTGCGTCGCACTGGGCCGAATACCTGGCCGGCTTCGACGCGTAGCGCGGGCGGGGCGCGCCGCGGCCGGCGTCTTGATCAATCGAGTTCGAGCAGCACCGGCTGGTGATCCGACGCGCGCACATCGCCGTCGATCTCGCAGCGCGTGACGCGCGGCAGTAGCGTATCGGTCACGAACACGAAGTCGCACGCGAGCGGCCCCTCCGACCATTGCACCGTATCGTAGACGCCCGCCGTCGGCGGTGGCGTGCGGCCGGGGTGCCGGGCGACCCATGCGTCGACGAAACGCGGCGCGTCTGCGATCGGCTCCAGGAAGCGGCAATAGGCTTCGCTGCCGAATGCGCTGTTGAAATCGCCGCAGACGATCGCATCGCACGGCTGGCTGGTCGCGCTGAATGGCCCCTCGGCGGTTTCGGCGGGCGCCGGTCGTGCCGCGTGCGCGCAGGCCTCGCGATGCCGGCCGCGCAGTGCGTCGACCTGAGCGAGCCGCTGGCGCGCCGAATAATATTCCAGATGCGTGGTGACCACCCGCAGCGGCCCGAATGGTGCCTGCAACTCGACGTCGAGCGCGACGCGCGGCATCGACGGCGCGTCGGCGTCGGCCGGCCACGGCAGCAACTGGCGGAGCACACGCCCGACCGGGAGCCGGGTCGCGATCGCGTTGCCGAACTGGCGGCGCGGTGCACCGGCTTCGATGGGCGGCAGGTCGGCGCCGATCGCTTCGACGATCGTATGGCCGGGCAACAGCGCTGCGAGTTCGGCGAACTGGTCGTTGCCGGGCCGGCCGGGCAGTGCGCCGAAGCCGCGCGTGACTTCCTGCAGGCATAGCACGTCGAAGTCGCCGAGCCCGCGGATTGCCGCGACGGTGCGCGAAAGATCGACGACGCCGGCCGCGTCCCGACCCCATTGGATGTTCCAGTCGATCAGTCGCATGGTCGAATCTCCTGTCGGATGGATTGCGGGCGAGGGCGGGGCCTGACCGGCTCCGCGGTCGCCCCGGCCGAGGGGGCTTCCGGGCCGCCTGTGTGGCCGCTCCCGCGCAATGCCGGGGCGCCTATGCTTAAGTATCGACGCTTGCCTCATGCAAAGCGGGCGATGCGGGCCTTCGTCGTCTACAATCTCGCCTTCTTCAACGTTTGTCAGGAAAAGCTGGTGTCCGAAGCCGTCCCCACTTCTGCGCGCAAATCAAGAAATGCGCCCGTCGCGCCCGGGCCCGCCCCGGTTCTCGAGATCGAATCGCTCGACATGGAAGCGCGCGGTGTCGGCCGCACGATCACCGAGGACGGCGAGCCGGGCAAGGTCATCTTCGTCGAGGGGGCGCTGCCGGGCGAGCGCGTGACCTATTCGAGCTTCCGCCGCAAGCCGAGCTACGAGCAGGCGACGGTTGTCGACATTCTGCGCCCGAGCGTGATGCGCACGCAGCCGAAGTGCACGTTCTTCGGCACCTGCGGCGGCTGTTCGATGCAGCATCTCGACATGCGCGCGCAGGTGGCGGTCAAGCAGCGCGTGCTCGAAGACAACCTGTGGCACCTGGCAAAGCTGCGCGCGGAAACGATGTTCGCGCCGATCCACGGCCCGTCGTGGGGCTATCGCTACCGTGCACGCCTGACCGTGCGCAACGTCGCGAAGAAGGGCGGCGTGCTGGTCGGATTCCACGAGAAGAAGAGCAGCTACGTTGCCGACATGACGAGCTGCGAAGTGCTGCCGCCGCATGTGTCGGCGATGCTCGTGCCGCTGCGCCGGCTCGTCGAAGGGCTGTCGATCCGCGATCGGATGCCGCAGATCGAGCTCGCGGTCGGCTCCGAAGTCACGGCGCTCGTGCTGCGCGTGCTGGAGCCGATCAACGCGGACGACGAGGCGCTGCTGCGCGCGTTCGCGGACGAGCACAAGGTGCAGTTCTGGCTGCAGCCGAAGGGCCCCGATACGGTGGCGCCGTTCTATCCGCTCGACGTGTCGCTCGACTACGCGCTGCCGGAATTCGGTATCCGCATGCCGTTCAAGCCGACCGATTTCACGCAGGTCAACCATCAGATCAACCGCGTGCTGGTGGGCCGTGCGCTGCGCCTGCTCGCGCCGTCGCGCGACGACCGCGTGCTCGACCTGTTCTGCGGGATCGGCAACTTCACGCTGCCGCTCGCGCGGCTGTCGCGCGAAGTGATGGGCATCGAGGGCAGCGACACGCTGACGACGCGCGCGCTGGCGAATGCGCGCGAGAACGGTGTCGACGGCCACACGACGTTCGCGTGCCGGAACCTGTTCGAAGTGACGGGCGACGACATGCGTGCGCTCGGCGCATTCGACAAGTTCCTGATCGACCCGCCGCGCGAAGGCGCGCTCGCGGTGTCGAAGGCGCTGGCCGAGATCGCGCAGAGCGGTGAGGGCCCGCTGCCGAAGCGGATCGTCTATGTGTCGTGCAACCCGTCGACGCTGGCGCGCGACGCGGGCCTGCTCGTGCACGAGGCAGGCTACCGCCTGAAGGGCGCCGGTGTCGTGAACATGTTCCCGAATACGTCGCACGTCGAATCGATCGCGCTGTTCGAGCGCGACTGAACGCCGGGCGGCGGACGAAAAAAAACCGGCCCGCGGGCCGGTTTTTTCATGTTGCGTGGCGAACGTCAGTTGCGGTTGCCGCCGAAGATGCCGAGCAGCGCAAGCAGGTTCGTGAACACGTTGTACAGGTCGAGGTAGATCGCGAGCGTGGCCGAGATGTAGTTCGTCTCGCCGCCGTTCACGACGCGCTGGACGTCGAACAGCATGTACGCGGAGAAGATCGCGATCGCGAGTACCGACACGGTGAGCATTAGCGCCGGGAGTTGCAGGAAGATGTTCGCGACCGAGGCGAGCAGGATCACGATCACGCCCATGAACAGCCACTTGCCGAGCCCCGAGAAGTCGCGCTTGCTGACGGTGGCGATCGTCGCCATCGCGGCGAAGATGATGCCGGTGCCGCCGAACGCGAGCATGATCAGCGACGGGCCGTTCGAGAAGCCGAGGATGAAGCTCAGCAGCCGCGACAGCATCAGGCCCATGAAGAACGTGAAGCCGAGCAGCACGAACACGCCGGCTGCGCTGTTTTTCGTCCGCTCGATCGCGAACATGAAGCCGAACGCGATCGCGAAGAACGCGAGCAGGCTCATCATCGGGCTCGTGGCCGCGAACAGCGAGAAGCCCGTCGCGACGCCGACCCAGGCGCCCAGCACGGTCGGCACCATCGACAGCGCGAGCAGCCAGTACGTGTTCCGCAGCACGCGGTTGCGAACCTCGGCGGTGCTGACGGAACCGCCGCGGCCGAAATTGTACGGATAGTCGTTCATGGTTTCTCCTAACATTGAACGCATGGGCGTCCGGGGCCGGTTCGGCGCGCGCGGTGTGCGGCGCAGCAAACCGGAGCAGCTATGGCTAAGATACGTTCCGTGCCGGGAGGTTTCAATGGCCGGGCGGCACAAAACATATGGATTCTGAACCTTTCATGCGTGTAAGGGTTCAATCGCAATGATACACGGGATCGTGCTACAATAGCGGATTCATTTGAACCTGTAACTTCTTAATTTTTTGGAGTTTTTATGGCAATCGAGCGCACCCTGTCGATCATCAAGCCGGATGCGGTGGCAAAGAACGTGATCGGCCAGATCTACAGCCGTTTCGAAGGCGCCGGCCTGAAGATCGTCGCATCGCGCATGGCACACCTGTCGCGTGCTGACGCAGAGAAGTTCTACGCGGTTCACGCAGCGCGTCCGTTCTTCAAGGACCTCGTCGATTTCATGATCTCGGGCCCGGTGATGATCCAGGTTCTGGAAGGTGAAGGCGCGATCCTGAAGAATCGCGACCTGATGGGCGCGACGGATCCGAAGAAGGCAGAAAAGGGCACGATCCGCGCCGACTTCGCCGACAGCATCGACGCGAACGCCGTTCACGGCTCGGACGCTGCTGAAACGGCAGCGGTCGAAGTCGCGTTCTTCTTCCCGGAAATGAACGTTTACTCGCGCTAAGCCCTGGCTGGCAGCAAGTAGGCAGGATTCAGCGCACGCGGCAAGGCAGCACATCATGACGAGCGAAACTTCCGTCAATCTTCTCGACTTCGATGCCGAGGGTCTTGTCGCGTACTGCGGCAGCCTCGGCGAGAAGCCGTTCCGCGCCAAGCAGTTGCAGCGCTGGATCCATCAGTACAACGCTGGCGATTTCGACGGCATGACCGATCTCGCGAAGTCCTTGAGAGAAAAACTCAAGGGCCGCGCGTCGATCGGCATGCCCGAGATCGCCAGCGATCACGTTTCCGCCGACGGCACGCGCAAGTGGCTGATCGACGTCGGAAACGGCAATGCGGTCGAAACCGTGTTCATCCCGGAAGAGACGCGCGGCACGCTGTGCGTGTCGTCGCAGGCCGGGTGTGCGGTCAACTGCCGCTTCTGTTCGACGGGCAAGCAGGGCTTTTCCCGCAATCTGTCGACAGCCGAAATCATCGGCCAGCTACGGATGGCCGAATTTGCGTTGCGAGCGTCGCTGGGCCGCGCGCCCGGCCCGAACGGCAAGGCCGAACGGGTCGTCACCAACGTGGTGATGATGGGCATGGGCGAGCCGCTGCTGAATTACAGCGCGGTCGTGCCGGCGATGCGGCTGATGCTCGACGACAACGCGTACGGCCTGTCGCGCCGCCGCGTCACGCTGTCGACGTCCGGCGTGGTGCCGATGATGGATCGGCTCGGCGCCGAGTTGCCGGTCGCGCTGGCCGTTTCGCTGCACGCGCCGAACGATGCGCTGCGCGACGAGCTGGTGCCGCTCAACAAGAAGTATCCGCTGCGCGAGCTCATGGCGGCTTGCCAGCGTTATCTGAAAGTCGCCCCGCGCGACTTCATTACTTTCGAATACTGCATGCTGGACGGCGTCAACGACACCGAAGCGCATGCGCGCGAACTGCTGGCCGTCACGCGCGACGTGCCGTGCAAGTTCAATCTGATCCCGTTCAATCCGTTTCCGGAATCGGGCCTCATCCGCTCGAAGCCGGAGCAGATCAAGCGTTTTGCACAGGTTCTCCTCGACGCGGGTGTCGTCACGACCGTGCGCAAGACGCGCGGCGACGATATCGATGCCGCGTGCGGCCAGCTGGCCGGCGCAGTGAAGGACCGCACGCGCCTCGCGGAACGAACGGGTGTGGCAGGAAAAATCATCGAAGTTCGGTCGGTTTGACATGGACGCCTGGCCGGGGATGCCAGGACCTTTGGGCGGTACAACACGCGAATAGCGATCGGTCGCGGCGCCTCGGCGTCGCGCATGGTATGGACAGTTGCGGGTGCTGCCGGCAGGAGCCGGCGGCGGCCGCCAGTGAAGAAGAATCGACGCGAGGACAAGGATGAGTGAGCCGCAGCCGTCTAACGGCGCAGAGACGAATGGCGCGAAGCCGGCACCGGCAGGGTTGGAATCGCTTGCGGCGGTCGGCAGCCGGCTGGCGCAGCTTCGGGAGGCGAGGGGTTGGACCGTCGACGACGTGTCGGCGCGACTCAAGGTCGCACCGCCGAAGCTTCGGGCGCTCGAGGCCGGCGACATCAGCCATTTGCCTGGTGTGACGTTTGCGCTCGGCGTCGTGCGCAGCTACGCGAAGATGCTCGGCGTCGATCCGGAACCGTTCGCGCAGGCGTTGCGCCGTGAGCGCGGGGTGCCGGAAGTCGACCTGTCGATGCCCGCGTCGTCGGGGACGGATCTGCCGCGCGGCCGCGTGTCGATTCCGCTGGGCGGATCGTCGCGGCATCACCCGTGGCTGTGGGGCACGGCGATCGTCGTCGTCGCGGTGGTTGCGGTACTGATGTGGCACACTGGCGGCGATTCGGCCAGCCTGCTCGCGCGCTTCAAGAGCGGCGACGCGGAGCATGCGTCGGCCGCGAGCGTGCCGGCTGGATCCTCGTCGTCAGTCGAAGAGGCGGCATCGAGCGGTGCGTCTGCCGTGGTCGCGAATGAGGTTCCGGCCCCGGCTGCTGCTTCTGCCGCCCCGGCGCCGGTCGTTGCGTCGGCTGCTCCGGCACCTGCGCCCGTGGCGCCGGTCGTGACGGCGGCTGCATCGCAGCCCGTCGTGGCACCGACGGCGGCCAGCGCCGCCGCGCCGGCCCAGCCGGCGAGTGTCGTGGTGGCGGCCGGCCAGTCGATGATCGAGCTGAAGGTCAAGCAGGACAGCTGGTTCAGCGTGCGCGACAAGAGCGGCAAGGAGCTGTTCTCCGGGCTGGTGCACGGCGGCGAGGCGAAGCAGGTCGCTGGCGACGGGCCGTTCAAGGTCACGATCGGCAACAAGGCAGGCCTCGATACGGTTGCGTTCGACGGAAAACCTGTCGATCCGGCAAAATATTCGGCAGCGCGGGGTAATGTGGCGCGGTTCACGTTGCCCTGACGTCAAGCGCCGTGGCGAAGGCCTGTCGTCGATATCGGCAGGCCGGGAAGGCACGGCGCTTTTTCAATTCATGCGCCGCGCCGCGGCGCATTCCGCGTAAATGGATCTATCGATGCAATCCGAAGCTCAATCCCCACGCAGCAGTCAGATTTGTTCAACCGAGCCGGTGTTCGGCGGGCATCAGCCGCGCCGCGTATCGCATGCGGTGGATGTCCGTTGGGGCGGGCAGCTCGTGACGATCGGCGGCGACGCGCCGGTGCGCGTGCAGTCGATGACGAATACCGACACGGCCGACGCGATCGGCACGGCAATCCAGATCAAGGATCTCGCGAATGCGGGCTCCGAACTGGTGCGCATCACGGTCAACACGCCCGAGGCCGCGGCCGCCGTGCCGGCGATCCGCGAGCAGCTCGACCGGATGGGCGTGACGGTGCCGCTCGTCGGCGATTTCCACTACAACGGCCACCTGCTGCTGCGCGACTACCCGGGCTGCGCGGAGTCGTTGTCGAAGTACCGGATCAACCCGGGCAACGTCGGCCAGGGTGCGAAACGCGACACGCAGTTCGCGCTGATGATCGAAGCGGCCGCCAAGTACGACAAGGCGGTGCGGATCGGCGTGAACTGGGGCAGCCTCGACCAGGACCTGCTCGCGCGCATGATGGACGAGAACGGCGCGCGTGCGCAGCCGTGGGATGCGCAGAGCGTGATGTACGAGGCGCTGATCCAGTCGGCGATCGGCTCGGCCGAACGTGCGGTCGAACTGGGCCTCGGCCGCGACCGCATCGTGCTGTCGTGCAAGGTTAGCGGCGTGCAGGACCTGATCGCCGTGTACCGCGAGCTCGGCCGCCGCTGCGGCTTCGCGCTGCACCTCGGGCTGACCGAGGCGGGCATGGGCTCGAAGGGCATCGTCGCGTCGACGGCTGCGCTCGGCGTGCTGCTGCAGGAGGGGATCGGCGACACGATCCGCATCTCGCTGACGCCGGAGCCGGGCGCGCCGCGCACGGGCGAGGTGATCGTCGGCCAGGAAATCCTGCAGACGATGGGCCTGCGCTCGTTCGCGCCGATGGTGATCGCGTGCCCGGGCTGCGGCCGCACGACGAGCACGCTGTTCCAGGAACTCGCGATGCAGATCCAGACCTACCTGCGCGAGCAGATGCCGGTCTGGCGCAAGGAATATCCGGGCGTCGAGAAAATGAACGTCGCGGTGATGGGCTGCATCGTCAACGGCCCGGGCGAATCGAAGCACGCGAACATCGGCATCAGCCTGCCGGGTTCGGGCGAAAACCCGGCCGCACCTGTCTTCATCGACGGCGAGAAGGTCAAGACGCTGCGCGGCGAGCGAATCGCCGAGGAATTCCAGCAGATCGTCAGCGACTACGTCGCACGCAATTACGGCCGCGCTGAGGCCACGAACTAATTCGTCCACACACACGATGACTGAACAAAAACGCAAGATCGAGAAGCTCACCGGCGTCAAGGGCATGAACGACATCCTCCCGCAGGATGCCGGCCTTTGGGAGTTCTTCGAAGCCACCGTGAAATCGCTGCTGCGCGCATACGGTTACCAGAACATCCGCACGCCGATCGTCGAGCACACGCAGCTCTTCACGCGCGGCATCGGTGAGGTCACCGACATCGTCGAGAAGGAGATGTACAGCTTCACCGACGCGCTGAACGGCGAGAACCTGACGATGCGCCCGGAAAACACCGCGGCGGTCGTGCGCGCGTCGATCGAGCACAACATGCTGTACGACGGCCCGAAGCGCCTGTGGTACATCGGCCCGATGTTCCGTCACGAGCGTCCGCAGCGCGGCCGCTACCGCCAGTTCCACCAGGTCGGCGTCGAGGCGCTCGGCTTTGCGGGTCCCGATGCGGATGCCGAGATCATCATGATGTGCCAGCGCCTGTGGGACGACCTCGGCCTGACCGGCATCAAGCTCGAGATCAACTCGCTCGGCCTCGCCGAAGAGCGTGCCGCGCACCGCGTCGAACTGATCAAGTACCTCGAACAGTTCGCCGACGTGCTCGACGAGGATGCGAAGCGTCGCCTGTATACGAACCCGCTGCGCGTGCTCGATACGAAGAACCCCGCGCTGCAGGAAATCGCGCAGAACGCGCCGAAGCTGATCGACTTCCTCGGCGATGAATCGCGCGCGCACTTCGAAGGGCTGCAGCGCCTGCTGCTCGCGAACAACATCCCGTTCAAGATCAACCCGCGTCTCGTGCGTGGTCTGGACTACTACAACCTGACCGTGTTCGAGTGGGTCACCGACAAGCTCGGCGCGCAGGGCACGGTTGCGGCCGGTGGCCGCTACGATCCGCTGATCGAGCAGCTCGGCGGCAAGCCGACCGCCGCGTGCGGCTGGGCGATGGGCATCGAGCGGATCCTCGAACTGCTGAAGGACGAGGATCTCGCGCCCGAGCAGGAAGGTGTCGACGTGTACGTCGTGCACCAGGGCGAGACCGCACGTGAACAGGCGTTCATCGCGGCCGAACGCCTGCGCGATACGGGCCTCGACGTGATCTTCCACTGCAGCGCCGACGGTGCGCCGGCCAGCTTCAAGTCGCAAATGAAGCGAGCCGACGCAAGCGGTGCCGCGTTCGCGGTGATCTTCGGTGAAGAAGAGGTTGCGAACGGGACGGTGGGCGTGAAAGCGCTGCGCGGTGCGGGCGGAGATGGGGAAAAGAACGTTCAGCAGACCGTACCGGTCGAAGGCTTGACCGAATTCCTAATCAATGCGATGGTTGCATCCGCCGAAGACGGCGACGACTGATCGCGCTGGCATCCGCTCGACAAGAAAGGCCTGAACAGGAAGGAATCGCTCGCCGATGAGTTATCACGACGAACAAGAATCGATTGAAAGTCTCAAGGCGTGGTGGGCCCGCTGGGGTAACCTCACCACGTGGATCGTGCTCGCGGCGCTCGTCGTCGCGGCCGGTTTCAACGGCTGGAACTACTGGCAGCGCCGTCAGGCTGCCGAGGCGTCCGGGCTGTACGAGCAGGTCCAGAAGGCCGCCGCCGCGAACGACAAGGCGACGATGGCCCGCGCGGCCGCCGACATGGAAGACAAGTTCGGCAGCACGCCGTATGCGCAGATGACGGCGCTCTCCGCCGCGAAGACGCTGTACGCGGCCGGCGACGCGGCAGGTGCGAAGGCGCAGTTGCAATGGGCCGTCGATCACGCCAAGGATGACGAGTACAAGCAGATCGCGAAGCTGCGTCTCGCGGCGCTGCTGCTCGACGAGAAGGCGTACGACGCGGGCCTCGCGCTGCTGTCGGGTACGCCGGTCGATGCATTCAAGGGCCTCGTGGCCGATCGCCGTGGCGATCTGCTTGCTGCGCAAGGCAAGACCGACGATGCGCGCGCGGCTTACAAGCTTGCGCTCGACGGCCTGTCGAAGGACGACCAGTCTGCGCGCCAGCTCGTTCAGTTCAAGCTGGACGCGCTCGGCGGCTGAATCCTGGTCCCCTCAACCTCTTAACTCTGCTTCGCTAACCGATGAATTTGCTGAAACGTTACGCTGTGCCCGTTGCCTGCGCGGCGGCTGTCCTCGCATTGGCGGCCTGCTCGTCGACGAAGGATGCGCGCCGCGTGCCGACGCCGCTCACCGAGTTCAAGCCCCAGATGGACGTGCAACAGGTCTGGAAGGCGGGCGTCGGCAAGGGCGGGCGCTACCTGTTCTCGCCGGTGGCCGTAGGCGACGCCGTCTATGCGGCGGGCGAAAACGGTTCGGTCGAGAAGATCGACGCGAAGACGGGCCAGACGCTCTGGCGCGCGAAGGTCGGTTCCGACCTGTCGGCCGGTGTCGGCAGCGACGGCAACCTGACCGCGGTCGGCGCGCTGAAGGGCGGCGTGTTCGTGCTGGGCCCGGACGGCAAGCAACTGTGGAAGACCAGCGTGCAGGGCGAGATCTTCTCGCCGCCGCTCGTCGGCAACGGCCTTGTCGTCGTCCGCACGATCGACGGCCAGGTGATCGCGTTCAACGCGCAGACGGGCGAGCAGAAGTGGAACTACCGCAACCGCGCGGTGCCGCTGAACCTGCGCGTGTCGGCCGGCATGACGTTCGCGGGTGACGCGGCGGTGCTGGCGGGCTTTCCGGGCGGCGGGCTGGTCGCAATCAACCTGCAGACGGGTGAGCCGTTCTGGCAGACGCCGGTGTCGTTTCCGAAGGGCGTGACCGAGGTCGAGCGCATCAACGACGTCAGCGGCCCGCCGACGCTCGTGGGCGCGGAAGCCTGCGCGGTGACGTTCCAGGGGCAGCTCGGCTGCTTCGATGCAAACTCGGGCCGCCCGCTGTGGGAAAAGGCGTTCTCGAGCCGCAGCGGTCTCGCGCAGGATGATTCGGTGGTCGCCGGCGGCGACGACTGGTCGGTCGTGACGGCGTACGATGCCGCTTCGGGCAACGAGCTGTGGCGCAACGACAAGCTGAAGAGCCGTGACGTCGGCGTGCCGTATCTGCTCGGGCACGCGGTCGTGATGGGCGATTACAAGGGCTTCGTGCACTTCCTGTCGCGCGAAGACGGCAGCTTCATCGCACGGATGAAGACCGACGGCAGCGCGATTACGGCGGCGCCGGTCCTCGCGGGCAATACGCTCGTCGTGCAAACGAAGGACGGCGGCCTGTACGGATTCCGTCCGCGCTGACGCGCAGGAAACATGCGCGGCCGCGGTGTGACGGGCTTTGTCCCGCGCACCGCGGCCGCGCGATTTGAAGGCGGCCGGTGCTCCCGGCCGCTCGGTATTTGAAAGGCAGTTCGAGACGAAAGACGACGGCGCGCAACGCGCGCCAGGCGCGCGCATCCGGCGCGGCGCGAATTCGTGATATTTTCATTCAGCGCAGCCGCCCGCAGCAGCGGGCCTCCCGCTGCTGCGCTTCACCGTAGAAAACACAGATGAAACCGGTCATTGCCCTCGTTGGGCGCCCCAATGTGGGGAAATCCACGCTGTTCAACCGGCTCACGCGCTCGCGTGATGCGCTGGTCGCCGACTTGCCGGGCCTGACGCGCGATCGCCATTATGGCGAAGGGCGCGTCGGCGAGCGGCCGTACCTGGTCGTCGATACGGGCGGCTTCGAGCCCGTCGCGAAGGACGGCATCCTGCACGAGATGGCACGCCAGACGCGGCAGGCCGTCGAGGAAGCCGACGTCGTCGTGTTCATCGTCGACGGCCGCAACGGGCTCGCGCCGCAGGACAAGTCGATCGCCGACTACCTGCGCAAGACCGGCCGGCCGATCTTCCTCGTCGTCAACAAGGCCGAGGGGATGAAGTACACGGCGGTCGCGACGGACTTCTACGAGCTCGGGCTCGGCGATCCGCGCGCGATCTCGGCGGCGCACGGCGACGGCGTCACCGACATGATCAACGAGGCGCTGGATGTCGCGTATGCGGACCGTCCGGAGGAAGAGGACGAGAACGACCCGTCGCGCGGCATCAAGATCGCGATCGTCGGCCGCCCGAACGTCGGCAAGTCGACGCTCGTGAACGCGCTGATCGGCGAGGATCGCGTGATCGCGTTCGACATGCCGGGCACGACGCGCGATTCGATCTACGTCGACTTCGAACGTAACGGCAAGAAATACACGCTGATCGATACGGCCGGCTTGCGCCGCCGCGGCAAGGTGTTCGAGGCGATCGAGAAATTCTCGGTCGTGAAGACGCTGCAGTCGATCTCCGACGCGAACGTCGTCATTCTTCTGCTGGATGCGCAGCAGGACATTTCCGACCAGGACGCGCACATCGCCGGCTTCGTCGTCGAACAGGGCCGCGCGCTCGTGATCGGCGTCAACAAGTGGGACGGGCTCGACGAGCATGCGCGCGAACGTGCGAAAGCGGATTTGACCCGCAAGCTGAAATTCCTCGACTTCGCGAAATCGCACTTCATTTCGGCCACGAAGAAGACGGGTATCGGCACGCTGATGCGCTCGGTCGACGACGCATACGCGGCGGCGATGGCGAAGCTGCCGACGCCGAAGCTCACGCGCGCGCTGATCGAGGCGGTCGAGTTCCAGCAGCCGCGCCGTCGCGGCCCGGTGCGTCCGAAGCTGCGCTACGCGCACCAGGGCGGCCAGAATCCGCCGATCATCGTGATCCACGGTAACGCGCTCGACGCCGTGACGGAAACGTACAAGCGTTACCTGGAAAACCGGTTCCGCGAAACTTTCTCACTGACAGGGACTCCATTGCGCATAGAGTTCCGTTCGTCGAACAATCCGTACGCGGACAAGAGCTGAAGACGCCTGTTTCACGCGTCCCGCAAGGGGTTGGCCGCAAGGCCTACGCCCCGGGCGGGCCAGGCAAAATCGGCTATAGTGTAGCGATTGGCGCCGGATCTCTTTTTCTTCGCCGCCAATCCAGATCAACCTGCAAAAAAAGATGGAGTACGCCATGAGCAACAAAGGGCAATTGTTACAAGACCCGTTTTTGAACGCACTGCGCAAAGAGCACGTTCCCGTTTCGATCTACCTCGTCAACGGCATCAAGCTTCAAGGGAACATTGAATCGTTCGACCAGTACGTCGTGTTGCTCCGTAATACGGTGACCCAGATGGTGTACAAGCACGCCATCTCGACGGTCGTGCCGGCGCGCCCGGTGAATTTCCACCCGGACGCGGAAGCCTCGTCCTAACCTATCGCAGCGGCCGGCATCCGGTCGCCGCGAGCGACCGATGCCAGCCGCCTTATCTTGACACCTGAAAATTTGATCAACGCAGCGCTCGTCGGCATCGATTTCGGCAAGACCGATTTCGAAGCCAGTCTCGAAGAACTCAGTCTTCTCGCCTCCAGCGCCGGGGCCCGTCCCGCCGTCACCCTCACAGGCCGTCGCGCCAGTCCCGATGCCAAGATGTTCATCGGCAGCGGCAAAGCCGAAGAACTCCGGCTCGCCTGCGACGCGCACAACGTCGAAATCGTCATCTTCAACCACGCACTGGCGCCAGCCCAGCAACGTAATCTGGAGCAGGCACTTAACAGGCGTGTGGTCGATCGCACCAGCCTCATCCTCGACATCTTTGCGCAGCGCGCCCGCAGCCACGAAGGCAAGCTGCAGGTCGAACTCGCACAGCTTCAGTATCTGTCGACGCGACTCATTCGCGCATGGACCCACCTCGAGCGTCAGAAGGGCGGTATCGGCCTGCGCGGCCCGGGTGAAACGCAGCTCGAAACCGACCGCCGGCTGATCGGCGAGCGCATCAAGATGCTGAAGTCGCGGCTCGACCGGCTGCGCCGGCAACACAGTACGCAACGCCGGCAGCGTGCGCGCAGCGGCACGATGTCGGTGTCGCTCGTCGGCTATACGAACGCGGGCAAGTCGACGCTGTTCAACGCGCTGACGAAAGCGCAGGCGTATGCGGCCGACCAGCTGTTCGCCACGCTCGACACGACGTCGCGGCGCGTGTACCTCGGCGACGAGGTCGGCCAGATCGTCGTGTCGGATACGGTCGGGTTCATCCGCGAGTTGCCTCACCAGTTGGTCGCCGCATTCCGCGCGACCCTCGAGGAAACGATCCACGCGGATCTGCTGCTGCACGTGGTCGATGCGTCGAGCGCGGTCAGGCTTGAACAGATCGAGCAGGTCAACGGCGTGCTGCACGAGATCGGCGCGGACACGATCCGGCAGGTGCTGGTATTCAACAAGATCGACGCCGTGCCTGAGCTGGCGGCCCGCGGCGACGCGGTCGAGCGGGACGAGTATGGTAATATTTCGCGCGTCTTTTTGAGCGCGCGCACCGGTCAGGGTCTTGACGCGTTGCGTGCCGCCATCGCCGAAATCGCCTCCGCGGAACACCTTTCCAGCGCGACGTTACCCAACGGCGCGTTCGACGGCGCTCCCGCAGAACCACACGAAGACCACACGATTTCCGAACACGGGCGCTAACCGGTCCCGGCCGGTTCGCCGGCGTCTAATCTGGTGAACAAACTCTGGTGAACGAATACAACGAGCGGAGTACCTGGCGGCGGATGCGCGCCTTGCTGTCGATCAACGATCCCCGCTGGGGACGCGGCGAAGGCAATGGCAAGGATGGATCCCGTCCCCGTGCGAACGAATCGAAGCGGCCGCAAGGCGGCGACGGCGATGGCCCGCCCGATCTCGACGAGATGTGGCGCAACTTCAACCGACGCCTGAACGGCCTGTTCGGCGGCAAGGGCGGCAACGGTTTCCGTCCTGACAACGGGCGAGCCGCGCGAGTCGGCGTCGGCATCGTGATCGGCGTGCTGGTCGCGGTCTACGCGGGCAGCGGGCTGTTCGTCGTGCAGGACGGCCAGACGGGCGTCGTGCTGCAACTCGGCAAGCTGTCGGGCACGGTCGGTCAGGGCGTGCACTGGCGCGCGCCGTATCCGTTCGCGTCGCATGAGATCGTCGATACGTCGCAGGTCCGCTCGATCGAGATCGGCCGCAACAACGTCGTGCGTCTCGCGAACGTGAAGGAAGCGGCGATGCTGACGCGCGATGCCGATATCGTCGACGTGCGTTTCATCGTCCAGTACCGGATCCGTTCCGCGACCGATTACCTGTTCCGCAGCGTCGATCCCGAGCGCAGCGTCTCGCAGGCCGCCCAGGCCGCGGTGCGTGCGATCGTCGGTACGCGCAGCGCGGCCGACGTGCTGAACCAGGATCGTGATGCGCTGCGCGAGCAGCTGTCCACCGCGATCCAGCGCGATCTCGATCGCTACCAGTCGGGGCTCGAGGTGACGGCCGTCACGATGCAGAGCGTGGCGGCGCCCGAGCAGACGCAGGCCGCGTACGGCGAAGTCGCGAAGGCGCGCGACGAGCGCGAGGCCGCGAAGCGTGCTGCACAGGCATATGCAAGCGACCTGCTGCCGAAGGCGCAGGGCGATGCCGCGAAGCTCGTCGACGAAGCGAAGGCGTATGCCGATCGCGTGGTCACGGAAGCCGAAGGCGATGCCGATCGCTTCAAGCAGGTCTATGCGCAGTACTCGAAGGCGCCCGCGGTGATCCGCGAGCGGATGTATCTCGAGACGATGCAGGAAATCTATTCGAACTCGACGAAGGTGTTCGTCGGCAACAAGGGCGGCAACAGCGTCGTGTATCTGCCGCTCGACAAGCTCGTCGAGCAGGGGCGGCAAAACGCCGCGGCGTCCACTGGCGCAGCCGTGCCCGATGCGGCGTCGGCGCCGGCGGCCGTCGCGCCGGCTGCAGCGGCACCCGCGAGTGCGGCGTCGGCAGCGTCGGGCAACGACGTGCTGCGATCGCGCGAAGCGTTTCGCAGCCGGTCGCGCGAAGACGATCTGAAGTAACGGGGAGCGCAGAACATGAACCGAATCATTGCGCTCGTCGTCGCAATCGTGATCGTTGCCTTCGCGGCATCGTCGACCGTCCTTACCGTCGATCCGCGCCACACGGCCGTGCTGTCGGGGCGCGACGGCGCGCAGCCCGAGCTGGCTGGCCCGGGCATCCATTTCAAGTTGCCGCCGCCGCTGCAGACGGCCACGCTGATCGACACGCGCCTGCAATCGCTCGAGTCGTCGGATCCGCTGCAACTGGCAACGGAAGACAAGCACGACCTGCTCGTCGCCTATGCGGTGAAATACCGGATCAGCGATCCGATGAAGTATTTCACGGCGACGGGTGGCGACCCGGCGGCAGCCGGCGAACGTCTGGCCGGCGCGCTGAAGAGCGCACTCGGCGACGCGTTCGGCAAGCGCGCGCTCGACGACGCGCTCGGCGGCCAGCGTGCGATCGCCGATGCGGCCCGCGACGAAGTGAAGGCGAAGGCGTCCGGGTTCGGCGTCGACGTGGTCGACGTCCAGCTGATGCGCGTCGACTTGCCCGCCGCGCAGACCGATGCCGTCTATCAGCGGATGATCGGCGCACTGCGCGATCAGGCGGCGCAGGTGCGTGCGCAAGGCGCGGCCGACGTCGAGCAGATCAAGGCCGATGCCGAACGCGAACAGCAGGCCGTGCTCGCGAACGCGTACAAGTCCGCGCAGACGATCAAGGGCGAGGGCGATGCGAAGGCTGCGACGATTGCCGCCGACGCGTTCGGCCGCGATCCGCAGTTCTATCAGTTCTACGCGAGCCTGCAGGCTTACCGGAACACGTTCAAGCGCAACGACATCATCGTCGTCGATCCCGACAGCGAGTTCTTCCGCTTCATGCGCAGCCCGACGGGCGGTGCCGCACCGGCGGCGCCTGCTCCCCGCAAACACTGACCTTGGGGCGCCGCGTCGAGCGGCGCCGTCGCTCGCATGGACCTGGCTGGCTCGTTGTTGCTCGCAGTAGCGCTGATGCTGATCATCGAGGGGGCGTTCCCCTTCGTGTTTCCCGTCGCCTGGCGCGACACGTTTCGTAGAATAGCTGAGCGGCCGCCGCATCATATCCGGATCGGCGGGCTGATCGTGATGGTGCTCGGGCTCGTACTGCTGCTGCTCGCGACCTGACCGGACACCCGATCCGGACGGCGCATCCGCCGTTCGTCCCGCCCGAATTCAGAATTTCCGATTCACATCGCGGCGCGCGTGTCGCGCGCTGTTTCCCGTCGTAGGACCGTACCGATGTCGACCTGGTTACTTCCCGAGAATATCGCCGACGTACTGCCGTCGGAAGCGCGCAAGATCGAGGAGCTGCGCCGCAGGCTGCTCGACCGCTTCCGTTCGTACGGCTACGAAATGGTGATGCCGCCGCTGCTCGAGTATCTCGAGTCGCTGCTGACGAGCGGCGGCGCCGACTTGCGCCTGCGCACCTTCAAGCTGGTCGACCAGATGTCGGGCCGCACGCTCGGCCTGCGCGCCGACATCACGCCGCAGGTCGCGCGGATCGACGCGCACCTGTTGAACCGTCAGGGCGTGACGCGCCTCTGCTATGCGGGCCACGTGATGCATACGCGTCCGCGCGGCCTGCACGCAACGCGCGAGCAGATCCAGATCGGCGCCGAAATCTACGGGCATGGCGGGCTGGAAGCCGACCTCGAGATCCAGCAACTGATGCTCGACGCGCTGCATCTCGCGGGGCTGTCGCGCATCCGTCTCGACCTCGGCCACGCGGGTGTGCTCGCGGCACTGCTGGCGCGCGACGCGCAGGCTGCCGAGCGCGGCGAGTCGCTGTACGACGCGCTGTCGGGCAAGGACGTGCCGCTGCTGAACGAACTCACCGACGATCTCGGCGCCGATACGCGCGCCGCGCTGCGCGCGCTGCCGCATCTCTATGGCGATGCGAGCGTGCTCGCCGAGGCGCGCGCGCGGTTGCCGGTGCTGCCCGAAATCACGCGGGCGCTCGACGATCTGGCGCAGCTCGCGGCGCAGGCGAAGGGTGTCGAAGTGGCGATCGATCTCGGCGACCTGCGCGGCTACGCGTACCACAGCGGTGCGATGTTCAGCGCCTACATCGACGGCGTGCCGAACGCGATCGCGCGGGGCGGCCGGTACGACCACGTCGGCCAGGCGTACGGCCGTGCCCGTCCGGCTACGGGCTTCTCGCTCGACCTGCGCGAGCTTGCGCGGATCTCGCCGGTCGAGGCGCGCGGCACCGCGATTCTCGCGCCGTGGGCACAGGACGACGCACTGAGCACGGCCGTTGCGGCGTTGCGCGATGCGGGCGAAGTCGTGATCCAGGCGCTGCCGGGCCACGATCATGTGCTCGACGAGTTTGCCTGCGACCGTTCGCTCGTCGAGCGCAACGGTGCATGGGTGGTCGAACCCCGATAAACAGGCGTTCGCGGGACGTGCTTCGGCGTGCATATCGTTGAAGCGAAACGGAAAAATTCGGAATCGCCCGCGAACATAGGTAGAATACGTTTTTAACCAGCTAACGAATCAACATGTCTGCCAGCGCAGTGAACGTGACTCCCGGGCGCAATGTCGTCGTCGTGGGAACGCAATGGGGTGATGAAGGCAAGGGCAAGATCGTCGACTGGCTGACGGACCACGCTCAGGGCGTCGTGCGTTTCCAGGGCGGTCACAACGCCGGCCACACCCTCATCATCGGCGGCAAGAAAACGATCTTGCGCCTCATTCCGTCGGGCATCATGCGTGAAGGCGTCGCCTGCTACATCGGCAACGGCGTCGTCCTGTCCCCCGAAGCACTGTTCAAGGAAATCGGCGAGCTGGAAGAAGCCGGCGTGAACGTGCGCGACCGTCTGTTCATTTCCGAAGCCACGACGCTGATCCTGCCGTACCACATCGCGATCGACCAGGCGCGCGAAGCGCGCAAGGGCGCGGGCAAGATCGGCACGACGGGCCGCGGCATCGGCCCCGCGTACGAAGACAAGGTCGGCCGCCGCGCGCTGCGCGTGCAGGACCTGTTCGACGCGAAGACCTTCGCCGACCGCCTGCGCGAAAACCTCGATTTCCACAACTTCGTGCTGACCCAGTACCTGGGCGCCGCGGCCGTCGATTTCCAGGCCACGCTCGACACGATGCTTGGCTATGCCGATCGCCTGAAGCCGATGGTGGCCGACGTGTCGCGCCGCCTGTACGACGCGAACAATGCGGGCCAGAACCTGCTGTTCGAAGGCGCGCAAGGCACGCTGCTCGACATCGATCACGGCACCTATCCGTTCGTCACGTCGAGCAACTGCGTCGCAGGTGCGGCGTCGGCCGGCGCAGGCGTCGGTCCGCAGAAGCTCAACTACATCCTCGGCATCACGAAGGCCTATTGCACGCGCGTCGGCTCGGGCCCGTTCCCGAGCGAACTCTACGATGCGGACAATCCGCAGCGTCAGGAGCAGGTCGGCGTCACGCTCGCGAACGTCGGCAAGGAATTCGGTTCGGTCACCGGCCGTCCGCGCCGCACGGGCTGGCTCGACGCGGCCGCGCTGCGCCGCTCGATCCAGATCAACGGCGTGTCGGGCCTGTGCATGACGAAGCTCGACGTGCTCGACGGCCTCGACGAAGTCAAGCTGTGCGTCGGCTACAAGATCGACGGCAAGGATGCGGACATCCTGCCGCGCGGTGCCGCCGACGTGGCGCGTTGCGAGCCCGTCTACGAAACGTTTGCAGGCTGGAAGGAAAGCACGGTCGGCATCAAGACGTGGGAAGCACTGCCGGCGAATGCGCAGGCTTACCTGACCCGCGTCCAGGAAGTGGCTGGCGTGCCGGTCGACATGGTGTCGACGGGCCCGGACCGCGACGAAACGATCCTGCTCCGCCATCCGTTCAAGGTGTAATTTCCAGATGACGCAGCAAATCACGATGACGGCGGCAGACTTGATGACTGATCCGCGCAACGACGACAAGAACCTGTGGGTAGGCTGGGACGAGTATCACCGTCTCATCGAGCTGCTCGCGCTCCAGGTTCATGCATCGGGCTGGAAGTTCGACCAGATCCTGTGCCTCGCGCGCGGTGGCCTGCGTGTCGGCGATCAACTGTCGCGCATCTACGACGTGCCGCTCGCGATTCTCGCGACGAGTTCGTACCGGGAAGCGGCCGGCACGGAGCAGGGCGATCTCGACATCGCGCAGTACATCACGATGACGCGCGGCAACCTGGCGGGCAACGTGCTGCTGGTCGACGATCTCGTCGATTCGGGCGTCACGCTTGCGCGCGTGCAGGAGCACCTGAAGGAGCGTTATCCGTCGGTGACGGCCGTGCGCTCGGCCGTGCTCTGGTACAAGGGGTGCTCGAAGGTCAAGCCCGACTATCACACGCAGTTTCTGCCGACGAATCCGTGGATTCATCAGCCGTTCGAGGAGTGGGACACGGTTCGCCCGCACAACCTCGAGGCGTGGATCAAGCGCGGTCGCGCACAGCGCGACGGTTCGGGCGCGTAAGCGGCCGGCCGATCGAAGGAAAGCCTTGTACGGCGCCGCTTGCGGCGCCGTTTTTCATTGGGGCGACATGCGCGCCGGCGCTGCGCGCGCCGCGGATCCGGTAGGCAGACGGCGCTGCCGCGGCTATGATTGGCAGCCCTGCCACAGCTTGCGCCGGATTGCATGCGCAGCGTCGATTACGTGGTTCCACGGCAACAGAGCAGGGCGGCGTTTCACGGGGGCGCGAGTAGAATAGCGCTCGTTTTGTCCGACCCGGACCCGATTATTACGCTTCATATGAACGACACGATCCAAGCGACCGACGCAGCACACGCGCCGCATTCGACGCAACAACACTCGATGCGGGCGCTAGCGATAGCAGCCATCGGCGTCGTGTTCGGCGACATCGGCACCAGCCCGCTGTATTCGCTCAAGGAGGCGTTCAGCCCCGCACACGGCATTCCGCTCACCGAAGGATCGATTCTCGGCGTGATCTCGCTGCTGTTCTGGGCAATCATCCTGGTGGTCGGCATCAAGTACCTGCTGTTCGTGATGCGGGCCGACAACAACGGCGAAGGCGGCGTGCTCGCGCTGATGGCGCTGTCGTTGCGGCCGCTCAACTCGAAATCCCGTGTGACGGGCGCACTGATGGCGCTCGGCATCTTCGGCGCCTGCATGTTCTACGGCGACGCGGTGATCACACCGGCGATCTCGGTGATGTCGGCGGTCGAGGGTCTCGAAATCGCGACGCCGCACCTGTCCCACCTCGTACTGCCGATCACGATCGTGATCCTGATCGCGCTGTTCTGGATCCAGCGTCACGGCACCGCACTGGTCGGCAAGCTGTTCGGCCCGATCATGGTGGTGTGGTTCGTCGTGATCGCGGCGCTCGGTGTGTATCACATCGCGCAGGTGCCGGGCATCATGGCGGCCATCAACCCGTATTACGCGGCGTCGTTCATGGCCGATCACCTGCTGCAGGCCTACGTCGTGCTCGGCTCGGTCGTGCTGGTGCTGACCGGCGCGGAAGCGCTCTACGCCGACATGGGCCACTTCGGCGCGAAGCCGATCCGCATCGCTGCCTACGGGCTCGTGATGCCGTCGCTCGTGCTGAACTACTTCGGCCAGGGCGCGCTGCTGATCCAGAACCCGAAGGCGATCGAGAACCCGTTCTTCCTGCTGGCACCCGAATGGGGGCTGCTGCCGCTCGTCGTGCTGTCGACGGTCGCGACCGTCATTGCGTCGCAGGCGGTGATCTCGGGCGCGTATTCGCTGACGTCGCAGGCTATCCAGCTCGGCTACGTGCCGCGCATGAAGGTGCTGCATACGTCGGAACTCGCGATCGGCCAGATCTACGTGCCGGTCGTGAACTGGCTGCTGCTGTTCGTGATCCTCTGCATCGTCATCGGCTTCAAGAGCTCCGACAACCTCGCGGCCGCGTACGGCATTGCGGTGACGGCGACGATGGTGATCACGACCGTGCTCGCCGCGGTCGTGATGGTGAAGGTGTGGAACTGGAACCGGCTGCTGGTCGGCGCGATCATCGCGGTGTTCCTCGCGGTCGACCTCGGCTTCTTCGGCGCGAACCTGCTGAAGGTCGCGCAGGGCGGCTGGCTGCCGCTCGGCATCGGCGCGCTGCTGTTCTTCCTGCTGATGACCTGGTACAAGGGGCGTCACATCGTCAAGGAGCGCACGGCGGCCGACGGTATCCCGCTCGAGCCGTTCCTGCAGGGGCTGCTCGCGCACCCGCCGCACCGTGTGTCGGGCACCGCGATTTACCTGACCGGCAACGACAAGCTCGTGCCCGTCAGCCTGCTGCACAACCTGAAGCACAACAAGGTGCTGCACGAGCGAACCATTTTCCTCACGTTCGTCACGCGCGACATTCCTTACGTGCGCGACGACAAGCGCCAGACCTCGCGCGATGCGGGCGGCGGGCTGTACATCGTCAAGGCGGAGTACGGCTTCAACGAGACGCCGGACGTGAAGGCGGTGCTCGAGGAATTCGGCCGCACGCACGACATGACGTTCGAGCTGATGGATACGTCGTTCTTCCTCGCGCGCGAAACGGTCGTGCCGACGCATCTGCCCGGGATGTCGATCTGGCGCGAGCGCGTGTTCGCGTGGATGCACCAGAATGCCGCGAAGCCGACCGACTTCTTCTCGATCCCGGCGAACCGCGTGGTCGAGCTCGGGACGAAGATCGAGATCTGATGCGCGGTGTGGTGCGCGGGCCGTCCGGCCGCGCACCGTGTTCGCCGCAGCCATAAAAAAGCCCGCCTTTCGGCGGGCTTTTTTGTACGTCGCGAAAGCTTGCGCGTGCTCAGCGCTTCAGCTTCGCGAACGCCGCAGCCATCGCGCCGGCCGGTTCCGGCTCGCGCGAACGCTGCGGGCGGGCGGCGCCGCGCCCCGCGTTGCCGCGATCCTGGCCGCCGCGCGACGACATGCCGGGTGCTGCCGCGTCGTCGTCGAGGCGCATCGTCAGCGCGATGCGCTGGCGCTTCACGTCGACGTCGATCACCTTCACCTTGACGACCTGGCCGGCCTTCACGACTTCGTGCGGGTCCTTGATGAACTTCGTCGACATCGCGGACACGTGGACGAGGCCGTCCTGGTGGACGCCGATGTCCACGAACGCGCCGAACGCGGCGACGTTCGTCACGACGCCTTCGAGCGTCATGCCCGGCACGAGATCCGACACCTTCTCGACGCCTTCGCGGAACGTTGCGGTCTTGAATTCGGGGCGCGGATCGCGACCCGGCTTCTCCAGTTCGGACAGGATGTCGCGTACGGTCGGCAGGCCGAAACGTTCGTCAACAAATTCCGTCGGGGACAGGCCCGACAGCGCTTCGCGGTTGCCGAGCACGTCGTCGATGCGCTTGCTGATCTTCGCGAGCATCCGTTCGACGACCGGATACGCTTCCGGGTGCACCGACGAGCGGTCGAGCGGATTCTCGCCGCCGTTGATGCGCAGGAAGCCGGCGGCCTGTTCAAAGGTCTTGTCGCCGAGGCGCGGCACCTTGCGCAGGTGCTCGCGCGACGGGAACGGGCCGTTCGCATCGCGGTAGTCGACGATGTTGCGCGCGAGCGTCGCGTTCAGGCCCGATACGCGGGCGAGCAGCGGGGCCGACGCCGTGTTCGCGTCGACGCCGACCGCGTTCACGCAATCCTCGACGACCGCGTCGAGCGAGCGGGCGAGTTCGCGCTGGTTCACGTCGTGCTGGTACTGGCCGACGCCGATCGCCTTCGGCTCGATCTTCACGAGCTCGGCGAGCGGGTCCTGCAGGCGGCGTGCGATCGACACGGCGCCGCGCAGCGACACGTCGAGCTCCGGGAATTCCTTCGCGGCGAGTTCGGACGCCGAGTAGACCGACGCGCCGGCTTCCGACACGACGATCTTCTGCAGGCGCAGTTCCGGGTGTTTCGCGATCAGTTCGCTCGCGAGCTTGTCGGTTTCGCGCGACGCGGTGCCATTGCCGATGCTGATCAGCTCGGCCTGCGTCTGCGCGGCGATGCGGGCGAGTTTCGCGATCGAGCCGTCCCAGTCGCGGCGCGGCTCGTGCGGGTAGATCGTGTCGGTCGCGAGCACCTTGCCGGTGCGGTCGACGACCGCGACCTTCACGCCCGTGCGCAGGCCGGGGTCGAGACCGATCACGGCCTTCGGGCCAGCCGGCGCGGCCAGCAGCAGGTCGTTCAGGTTGCGTGCGAACACGCGGATCGCTTCCGTTTCGGCCGTTTCGCGCAGTTGCGTGAGCAGCTCGTTCTCGATGTGCGGCTGCACCTTCACGCGCCAGCACCAGCGGCACACGTCGGACAGCCACTTGTCGGCCGGACGGTTCTGGTTCGCGATGCCGAAATGGCGCGCGATCATCGCCTCGCCGGGATGCGGCACCTGTGCGTCGAGCTCTTCGCCGAGGCCGAGCTTGACGGTCAGCACGCCGGCATTGCGGCCACGGAACAACGCGAGGGCGCGGTGCGACGGCACGGTCTTGATCGTTTCCGCGTAGTCGTAATAGTCGCGGAATTTCTCGCCTTCCTCGTTTTCCTTGCCCTCGACGACGGCCGACGACACGACACCCTGGTTGTGCAGGTAGTCGCGCAGCTTGCCGAGCAGCTCGGCCGTCTCGCCGAACTGTTCGGACAGGATGTCGCGCGCGCCGTCGAGCGCGGCCTTCACGTCGGCGACGCCTTTCTCGGCGTCGACGTACGCGGCTGCCTCGGCCTGCGGGTCGAGCAGCGGGTTCGCGAGGAGCGCCTGGGCGAGCGGCTCGAGGCCGGCCTCGCGGGCGATCTGCGCACGCGTGCGGCGCTTCGGCTTGTACGGCAGATAAAGGTCTTCGAGCACCTGCTTGCTGTCGGCCGCGTCGATCGCGGCGCGCAGTTCGTCGGTCAGCTTGCCCTGTTCGTCGATGCTCGCCAGGATCGTCGCGCGGCGATCCTCGAGTTCGCGCAGATACAGGAGGCGTTCCTCGAGCTGGCGCAACTGCGTGTCGTCCAGGTTGCCGGTCACTTCCTTGCGGTACCGGGCAATGAACGGAACGGTCGAGCCTTCGTCGAGGAGTTGCACGGCCGCCGCGACCTGGCGCGGCTGGACGGACAGTTCGGTGGCGATGCGCTGTACGATCTTGAGTGCTACGGTTTCCGTCATGTCGTGGATGATCTGCCTGCTGAAATCGCGGCGCGGGCCGGCAGGCCCGAAGCGGCGGGCTGCGTGGCGGGCCCGACGGGCCAGATGCCGCGGGTGAGTGAAGCGGGGCATTTTGCCATAAATGGCGGAGCGCCCAGCCGGGGGTGATAGAATTTGACACATGTCCCGCAGCTTTCCTACGACGTTGCCAACTTCCCGAATTTCTCTCGTCGCGCTCGGCGCAGCGCTCGCCGCGGCTTTGTCTGCGGGGCCTTCCGGCGCGTTCGCGCAGGCTTCGGGCGCCACCGCGCCGGCCGCCGCCGCGGCTGCGCCCATGGCAGCCACAACCGCACCGGATTTCGACGCCCGTCAAAAAGTGCTCAATCAACGCTCCGCGGAAAACGATTATCGTTATGCGGTGGCCGAGCACGATTGCTACAGCAAGTTCTTCGTCAATCACTGTCTCGGCAAGGCGCGTGAGCAGATGCGCGACGAGCGGGCGAGCATCCGTCAGGAGCAGCTCGCGCTCAACGACGAGCAGCGGGCGGTGCGCGCGCAGCAGCGCGACCAGCAGCAGGCGCTGAAGCAGGCACGGGATGCGGCGGAAGCGCCGCAGCGCGCGGCGAACGACGCGGCAAACGCGGCTGCGTTCCGCGACAAGCAGGAGCAGAATGCGCTGAAGCAGGCGCAGCGCGGGGCGGAGGCGCCGCAGCGCGCGGCGAGCAAGCAGGCATACGACCAGAAGCAGGGCGACTTCCAGCGCAAGCTCGACCAGGCGCACCAGCAGGCCGCGCAGAAGGCGCAGGAGCGGGCGGACAACGCCGCGCGCTACGAGCAGAAGCAGAAGGAAGCCGTGCAGCACAAGGCCGATGTCGAGCAGCGCCAGAAGGAAGCGACCGAGAAGGCGCAGCAGAAGCAACAGCAGGGGCAGTAACGTGTTGGATTGATCCGGAATCAGTCTCGCGCGCTGGCACGCCAGCCGGCGCGCTGCTTCGATGAGGAGGCAAGTATGCAAAACCGTCCCACGGAACAGCAGCAGGAATTGCACAACCGTTTGGCTGCATTGCAGGAGCAGCACCAGCAGCTCGCTCGGGAGATCGAGCTGAAGGAAGGACACTCCGACATCGACGACATCACGCTGCACCGGCTGAAGAAGGAAAAGCTGGCGGCCAAGGACAAAATCATTTTGCTGCAATCGCAGCTGGAACCGGATAAGCGCGCCTGAGCGCGGCCTGGCAAGCGCCGGCGCCGCCCGGGCGCTGGACACAGGAACGCTTGCCTTGAATTCACCGCTTGAAGCCACCCCCGATGCCCGGCGCGACGTGTCGTCCGCCGGGCGTGCTCGTGCGCCCGAAGGCACCTTTGAGCTGAGCCGCAAACGTGTCGACGAACTCGACACGATCTTCGGCGAAGGCGGGTTGCTGGCGCGTGCGATCGACGGCTATCGGCCGCGTACGTCGCAGATCGAGATGGCGCGTGCCGTCGCGTCCGCGATGGAAGCGTCCGCGCGCCGGATGCCCGAGCCCGAGATCTTCGAAACCCGCAAGCGGCCGGCGCGTCGCCTTGGCGACGGCGACAAAACGGCCGAACCGGGCTCGGACGCCGCTGCGGCGGCCGAGCCCGACAGCGACGCCGGCGACAATACGCTGATCGTCGAGGCCGGCACGGGTACCGGCAAGACCTATGCGTACCTCGTGCCCGCGATGCTGTGGGGCGGCAAGGTGATCGTGTCGACCGGCACGAAACACCTGCAGGATCAGCTGTTCCAGCGCGATATCCCGACCGTGCGCAACGCGCTCGCGGTGCCGGTGTCGGTCGCGATGCTGAAGGGCCGCGCCAACTACCTGTGCCACTACTACCTGCAACGCACGGCCGACAACGGCCGGTTGCCGTCGCGGCAGGATACGGCCTATCTGCAGGAAATCGTCCGTTTCGCGAAGATCACGAAGAGCGGCGACAAGGCCGAGCTCGCAAGCGTGCCGGAAACGGCGCCCGTGTGGTCGATGGTCACGTCGACGCGCGACAACTGCCTCGGCCAGGAATGCCCGCATTACAAGGATTGCTTCGTGATGCAGGCGCGGCGCGAGGCGCAGCAGGCCGACGTCGTCGTCGTCAACCACCACCTGTTCTTCGCGGACATCATGCTGCGCGATACGGGGATGGCCGAGCTGCTGCCGAACGCGAATACGGTCATCTTCGACGAAGCGCACCAGCTGCCGGAAACGGCGACGCTGTTCTTCGGCGAGACGCTGTCGACGACGCAGATCCTCGAGCTCGCACGCGACACGGTGGCGGAAGGCTTGAGCCATGCGCGCGACGCGGTCGAATGGGTGAAGCTCGGCGGCGATCTCGAGCGCGCGGCGCGCGACTTGCGCCTTGCGTTCGCGAACGACCAGATCGTCCGCATGTCGCTCGCCCAGCTCGGCGACGATCACCCGATGTTCGGCGCGCTCGACGCGCTCGAGGCGGCGCTCGACGCGCTGGCGTCGGCGCTTGCGAGCCAGGCCGAACGGGCGGAATCGCTCGGCGCGTGCCTGCGGCGCGCACGCGAACTGCAGGACCTGCTGGCCGGCTGGGTTGCGCCCGGCGCGACCGAGGCGGCTGCGAAGGCCGACGCGGCGGCGGCCGGCGACAAGGCGTCATCCGACGGCGATCCGAACGAGAAGGTGCGCTGGGTCGAAGTGTTCGCGCATACCGTCCAGCTGCACGAAACGCCGCTGTCGGTCGCGCCGATCTTTGCCAAGCAGCGCGCGGGCGTGCCGCGTGCCTGGGTGTTCACGTCGGCCACGCTGTCGGTGCGCGGCGATTTCACGCACTACGCGGCGCAGATGGGCCTCAGCTCGCGTCGCTCGATGACGCTCGCCAGTCCGTTCGACTACCAGTCGCAAGGGCTGCTGTACGTGCCGCGCAACCTGCCGCAACCGTCTTCGCCGGCATTTACCGATGCCGTCTTCGACGCCGCGCTGCCGGCGATCGAGGCGTCCGGTGGCGGCGTGTTCATGCTGTGCACGACGCTGCGCGCGGTCGACCGGATCGCGTCGAAGCTGCGCGACGTGATCGAATCGCGCGGCTGGAACACGCCGCTGCTCGTGCAGGGCGATGCGAGCCGTACCGAACTGCTCGACCGTTTCCGCGCGTACGGCAACGCGATCCTGGTCGGCAGCCAGAGTTTCTGGGAAGGCGTCGACGTGCGCGGCGATGCGCTGTCGCTCGTCGTGATCGACAAGCTGCCGTTCGCGCCGCCGGACGATCCGGTGCTGGCTGCGCGGCTCGACGCGCTGACGAAGAAAGGGCTGAGCCCGTTCGCCGTGCACCAGTTGCCGCAGGCCGTGATCACGCTGAAGCAGGGCGCGGGCCGGTTGATTCGCGCGGAGACGGATCGCGGCGTGCTGATGATCTGCGACACGCGGCTCGTCGACAAGCCGTACGGGCGCCGGATCTGGCAGAGCTTGCCGCCGTTCAAGCGGACCCGCGAGATCGCGGTCGTCCAGGACTTCTTCGACGAACACCGTTCGGCAAAGCGCACGTGACGGCGCGCGCGGCGATCGTCGCGCCCTCGCACCGGCGCCGCCTGAATGCGGCGCCCATAAAAAAACCCGGCTCGATGGCCGGGTTTTTTGTTCGTGCAGCGGGGGCTGCACGGTGCGTTCGTCAGAACTGCCACCACGACTTCTTCGTGCCGGGGCGCGAGTGGCCCGTGACGTACGGGCTGTCGGGGAACGTGCCTGCGAGCACGCGCTTCGTGTCCTCGGCGAGTTGCGGCTGGTTCAGCTTGCCGTACGACAGGATCATGATGTGCAGCGCGTCCTCGATCGCCGGGGCGCCCTTGTAGTCCTTGATCGCGAGCTGCGCACGGTTGATCGCCGCGACGTAGGCGCCGCGCCGGTAGTAGTAGTCGGCCGCGTGCACTTCGTGCGAGGCGAGCGCGTTGACGATGTAGCGCATCCGCGCGGCGGCGTCGGGCGCGTACTTGCTCTTCGGGAAGCGGTCGACGACGACCTTGAACGCATCGTACGATTCGCGCAGTGCCTGCGGATCGCGCTCGCTCATGTCCTGGCCGGAGAAGCGTCCGAACAGGCCGAGATCGTCGTTGAAGTGGATCATCCCCTTCAGGTAGTACGCGTACGGGATATCCGGATGATCGGGGTGGAGCTGGATGAAGCGATCGACGGCCTGGTCGGCGGCGGCCGCTTCGTTGTCCTTCCAGTTGCAGTACGCGACGTTGATCTGCGCCTGTTGCGCGAAGTGGCCGAACGGATCGCGGCCTTGCAGCGATTCGAAATATTTCGCGCACTTGCCCCAGTCGCCGCCGGACAGCGCGTCCTGGGCCTCTGAGTATAATTTGTTGTTCGACCAGGTAGCCGTCTCGTCCTGCTTCTGCGGCAAGCCGTGGCAGCCGGCGATGAGGGCCGCGGCCGCTACCGCCGCAGCCCGGGCGGCGACGGTGATGGCCGTGCGTTTGGTCGAATTCATCATGCTCGCATGTCCTAGCTTCAAGTCTCGGTGACCCAGTCTAAATGACCCGTTCAAGTTCGCAGAATGCCCAGCCGGGCACACCAAATCGCGAAGATTATAGCCCAAGCGATCGGCCCGCCGACGCTGCCTCGGGGGATTCCCTCGATGACGATCTGACCGGCGACGCAATGCAGCCGCCCGTCGTGCCGTCCGCGGCGGTCGATGAGGCGCCGCGCGTCGTCGAAGTGCCGCTGTCGCTCGCGGGCGAACGCCTCGACAAGGCGCTCGCCCAACTGTTCCCCGAATTCTCGCGCAGCCGCCTGCAGAGCTGGATCGAGGCGCAGCGCGTGCTCGTCGACGGCGCGCCGGCCAAGATCCGCCAGCCGGTGCCGCTCGGCGCGAAGATCGAGCTCGTGCCCGACCTGCTCCCCGAGCAGCTCGCCTTTACGCCGGAGCCCGTGCCGCTCGACGTGATCTACGAGGACGACGCGCTCGTCGTGATCAACAAGCCGGCCGGCCTCGTCGTGCATCCGGCCGCCGGCAACTGGAGCGGCACGATCCTCAACGGGCTGCTGCATCGCTACGGCGACGCGGCGGCCGGCCTGCCGCGCGCAGGGATCGTCCACCGGCTCGACAAGGAAACGTCGGGCCTGATGGTGGTGGCGCGCACGCTGGCCGCACAGACGGACCTCGTGCGCCAGTTGCAGGCCCGCACGGTGAAGCGCCGCTATTTCGCGCTCGTGTGGGGCACGATGCCCGAGGAAGGCACGATCGACGCGCCGATCGGCCGCGATCCGCGCGAACGCACGCGCATGGCCGTCGTCACGGGCGCGTCGGGCAAGCCCGCGCGCACGCATTTCCGCACGGTTGACACATGCCTGTGGCAACGTCAGCCGGTTTCGGCGATCCAGTGCGATCTCGAGACCGGTCGCACGCACCAGATCCGCGTGCACTGCGCGCACGCCGGGCACCCGCTGCTCGGCGATCCCGTGTACGGGCGCGCGCGTGGCAAGCGCTCGGTCACGCCGCTGCCGGACGGGTTCGCGCGGCAGGCGCTGCATGCGTGGCGGCTCGGTCTCGTGCATCCGGTCACGGGCAAGGCGATGCAATGGCGCTGCCCGCTGCCGGACGACATGAACGCACTCGTCGCGGCGCTCGGCTTCGGGCAGGGCGACGAGGAATTCGACGACGATGACGGTGTCTACGACGATGACGATTTCGGCGACGAGTATCAGGATGACGAGCCGGACCTGGACGATGAGGAGGAGTGAGTGCCGATGACGAACCTGGCGCCGTTGACGTGGCAGGACTGCGTACAACCCGACTGGCAGGTGTCGCCGCGCGTGCGCGCGCTGATCACGACGCGCGACGGCGGGCTGAGCGAAGGCCCGTACGGGCGCTGGCAGGGCGGAGACGCGCTGCCGGGCGGGATGAATCTCGGTCTGCATACCGGTGACGACCCGGCCCATGTCGCCGGGAATCGCGCGCGTCTGCTCGCGCTGGCAGGCCAGTCGAGCGCTGCCTGGCTCGAGCAGGTTCACGGCGCGCAGATCGTGCGCGCGGACGAGGTGATCGCAGCGGCGCCCGCCGCTGCGGCGCCGGTGCAGGCCGATGCGAGCGTCACCGACCGGGCGGGTGCCGTCTGCGTCGTGATGGTCGCGGATTGCCTGCCCGTGCTGCTGTGCGACGCGCAGGGCCGCGCGGTC
>NZ_JAAGPM010000220.1:0-8878 GCF_017104865.1 Burkholderia sp. Ac-20349 | reverse complement strand
AAGATGATAGGAACGTGAATGAAGAGAAGAAGAGAAAGAAGTGAACGAGGTGCGGGTAGAAGATAGGAGACTGTCAGAACAGGATGAAGTGAGAGGACATGGTGTAAAACAAAAGACGGAAACAATAATGAAGAAAAAATAAGTGAAGATAAGAGTAGATGTAGATAGGACAAATACAGAGTATGAGAAGTCATGATGACAACAAGGCAAGTTACTTTATGTTTTTTTTTTTTCATGATCCGGCGACCACCGAGGTCTACACAGCGGACTACACTCTTTCCCTACCATCCGCTCTTCCGACCTGCCGGACGGCCGCCCGGCCCGCCAGCCAGTCGCGACCCGACCGCCGCCTCCGGGCGGCGGTCGCCTTTGGACGCCCGCGTCCGCGCATCGCCACGCTTCGTCGCTACCGCTCCGGCCGCCGCCGCCAATGCCGGCGACTACGGAATTCGGCGTGACACACGATCATTGCCGTCCCTACAATCGACGCAGCCGCCGCGCGCCCTCCGCGCAACCGGCCCTGGAACGAACGGAACGACCATGAAGATGTGCGATTCGCGAACCGTTGTCGCCTGCCTGTCCGCACTGGTTGCGCTCGCGTGCGCCGCGCTGCCCGTGGCGCACGCGGCGAACGACCACGCGCCTCACGTCGCGTCGACGACGTCGGGCAATCCGGATGAAGGCAGCGCCAGGCACGACACACCGCCCGCACGCCAGCGACGGATGGATGCCGTCGCGACCACGCCGCCCGATCGCGCACGTCGGCAAGCGTCGCCGGCGGCCTCCGCCGATCCGCCTTCGTGCCATGCGCGGCCCGTGACGACACGGTGCCGCGGCCCGCAAGCGAACGACGCGAAGCAGCGCTGCACGCGCTGCCTCGATCAGTGACGACGCGCAGCGCGCCCGCTTACGCGGCGCGCTGCGCTTCCAGCCACGCCTGGAACATCAGCACGGTCCACAGCTGGTGCTGCCAGTTCATCCGGCCGGTCTGGTGCTGCCGCCACAGGCGCTCGACCGCGGCCGCATCGAAGAAGCCCTCCTCGCGCAACCGCGACGGCCGCAACAACGCCTCGGCCCAGTCACGCAACGAACCGCGCAGCCAGTGATCGACGGGCGCGCAAAAACCCTGCTTCGGCCGGTCGATCAGCGCGGACGGCACGTACCGGTCGAGCAGCCGGCGCAGCAGCGCCTTCGACTGCCCTTCCGGCAAACGCACCTCCGCCGGCACGCGCCACGCGAATTCGACGACGTGATGGTCGAGGAACGGCATGCGCGTTTCGAGGCTCACGGCCATCGCCGCGCGATCGACTTTCGCGAGGATGTCGGTCGGCAGGTACGTGAGCGTGTCGATCGCCATCGCCTGCTCGGCGAAGCTCAGGTGCGCGGGCCATGCGGATACGGTGTCGAGCGGTGTCGCCGGCTCCTGCCCCGACAGCGCGAGGCGCTCGGGATGATGCACCGACGACATCAGCAGCCGGTACAGCCCGATGCGGCTCTCGGCCGTCATCACGTGGCCGAGCTTGTGCAGGCGATCGCCGATGCGCGTCGCCGATTCGCGTGCCTCCACGCCGCCCCACGCTCCTTGTGCGACGGCCGCGAGCTGGTCCGCGTGATCGGGCCGCAACGCATGCAGCGCGGCGGCGATCCGCGCGCGCACGGCACCCGGCACGCGATGCAGCTTGCGCCACAGGCGCGGCGTCAGGAAGTAGCGCGTGTAACCGCCGAACAGCTCGTCGCCGCCGTCGCCGGACAGGCTCACCTTCACGTGCCGGCGCGTCAGCTCCGACACGAGAAAGGTCGGAATCTGCGACGCATCGGAAAACGGCTCGTCGTAGATCGACGGCAGCTTCGGCACGACGCCGAGCGCATGGTCGGCCGTGACGTACAGCTCGGTATGGCGCGTGCCGAGATGGCGCGCGACCGCCTTCGCGTAACCGGCTTCGTCATAGCCGGCTTCGTGGAAGCCGATCGTGAACGTGTCGACCGGCGTCGCCGATTGCGCCTGCATCAGCGCGACGATCGCCGACGAATCGACGCCGCCCGACAGGAACGCACCGAGCGGCACGTCGGCCTCCATCTGCCGCGCGACGGCCTGACGCAAGACCACGTCGAGCTGACCGACCGCTTCGTCGGCACTGCCCTCGAACGGCTGCGCACGACCGTCCTCGATTGCCTGATCGAGCGTCCAGTACGCACGCAGGCGCGGCATGTCGCGCGCGTGCTCGAACTGGATATACGTGCCCGGCGGCAGCTTGTGGATGCCGCGATAGATCGTGTGCGGCGCGGGCACGCTCGACTGGCGCAGATACAGGCACAGCGCGTCGCGGTCGATCGCGCCGTCGAAGCCCGGGTAGCCGCGCAGCGCCTTCAGCTCGGACGCGAACACGAGCGCGTCGCCGATCCGGCCGTAGTAGAGCGGCTTCTCGCCGATCCGGTCGCGCGCGAGCGTCAGCACGCGCGATTCGCGATTCCACAGCGCGATCGCGAACATGCCGGTCGCACGCCGCAGCGTCGCCTCGACACCCCACGCGACGATCGCCGCGATCAGCACCTCGCTGTCGGAGTGGCCGCGCCACGCCGGTGCGCGACCCGCGCGCTCGAGCTCGGCGCGCAGTTCGCGATGGTTGTAGATTTCGCCGTTGAAGACCATGACGTAGCGGCCGCACGCGGATGCCATCGGCTGTCGGCCGTGTACCGACAGGTCGACGATCGCGAGCCGCCGGTGGCCGAGCGCGATGCCGGCTTCCGGATCGACCCAGATCCCCTGTCCGTCCGGCCCGCGATGCGCGAGGCTTGCCGTCATGCGCGCGAGCGTGCCGCGCGCTGTCTCCTCATCGATGGCGACGCTATTCAGAAAGCCGTCGATTCCGCACATTGATTTTTCCGCCCCTGTTGACCAGTTCCGTCACGCATGGCGCAACCTCGCGGCCCGCCGTCCGGCGTGACGGTCGAGCCATATTACGAAGAAATAAATCAGCAATAATTCACTGGTGAATGCTGAAATCACTCGAAAAAAGCGCTGTCAAGCATCGTGTGCGCATCGCGGCGGCGCGCGCGGCCGAATCGGCCCGTCGGGCCGGCCACAGGCGGGCCGGCCCGAAGGTCATCGGATCACGCAGAGAAAACCGGGGACGGACTACGTCAGGATGGCAGCCGGCGCGCCGCCAGATACGCAAGCTGCGCGCGGTTCTGCACGTTGAAGAGTTTCTCGAGCGAGCGGATATGGTGGCCGACCTTGTGCAGCGACGTGCGCAGCGCGCTCGCGATCTCCTGGTCGGACAGCCCGTGCACGAGGCGGTCGAGCACCTGCTGCTGTTCGTCGCCGAGCGCGAAGCCGCGCATGCGTGCGATGCGTGCCTCGAGGAACGGCAGCGCGACGCGATGCACCGCGAGGCTGACCGACAGCGCGCCGCCGATCACGCGATCGTCGATCCATTCGGTGCCGTGCGTCTCCGACGTCACGTTCACCGCGACGCGCAGGTCGAGGCGCGGCGCCGACAGACCGAACAGCACGCCGCTGTTCATCGCATGCGCGCGCAGATGGCCGGCGAGCGCCAGCATCTTGCGGTCGCCGCTGCCCTGCGCGGCCGCCTCGATCTCGTCGAGCTGCCACGCGACCGGAAAGCCGCTCTGCCGCACCTGCGCGAAACGCGGGTCGCTCTCGTAGAGCATGCCTTCGATAAACGGCTGCATGAACGTCGCGGGCGCGAGGTCGCGAAGCAGATGCGCGCACAGGATGCGCCGCCCGATCATTTCAAAAGCGCCGTAACCGAGCGTACTGAAACCGATTTGCCGCAATCGCGCATGGCATTGCGCAAAATCGACCGGAGCAAGGTCGCTTTTACCGGATTCAATTTGAATGCCGGTAAAAACGTCATGCCCGATTGCCTGATATTCATTCGAATAAGCCGCAGCCGTTGCGATATCGGCCTGCGAAAACCACTCGACGCGTGGTGCGCCGTCAGCATATGCCATGAGGAGCCCGCCCTTTCCCAATATGTGAACCTGCGCCCCGTCACGATCTGGTCTTTTCTTTATGGATTTTCTGGTCTTCGTTATAGGCATGCGAATAGGAATCTTTCGCCGCCATTAGTATTACGGCATATTACGCGTACACCGGCATTTTTGTACAATGCCCCCGCGTTTCGTCAGGGATGACGATCGGCGCATATCACACCGATGCTCGATCGCACCGCCGCGAATGCCGTACACGATACGGCCGCCGCCAGGCGATGCGCGTCGATTCCGAGGGATGGCTCATGTCCGATATTGCATTGCATGAAGAAGCGGTCGCCCCAACTTTTCCCGGTCCGTCGCACGGGTTGAACGCGTGCCCGGACGCGCTGCGCGAGCGCCCGGTGCAGGTCGTCTGGTGCGACGACGTGAAACGCGGCGAGCTCACGCAGCCGCACGCGCCGAAGCTCGGCGTCGCCGATACGCTCGCGCACGCGCAGAGCACGGCCGAGCGCAGCCGGATCGTCGCGAGCCTGCTGCATCTGACGGGCTTCTCGACGTTCGCGTACTTCGCGCTCGAATTCGCGCACGAGCGGGTCGAAAGTCTCTACCTGCACGAAGCATTCACGCCGGCCACCTATCGCGGCGACTACGTGCGGCACAACCATCACGACATCGATCCGCGCACGCTCGGCGCGCGCGTGTGCAACATGCCGATCGTGTGGGACCTGCAGCAGCTGCGCCGCGAACACCGCGAGCGCGACGCCGGCCCGCGCGTGACGCCGGCCGCGCTCGACGGCTTCCTGCAGACGATGCAGGACGACGGGATGTGCAGCGGCGTCATGTATTCGATGGCCGTGCCCGGCACGCGGCTGCACGCGTTCATGAGCTTCACCGCGCCGCGCCGCACGCGCGAATGGATCACGCCGGCGACGATCGAACAGGCGCTGTCGATCGGGCTGTCGGTCCACAAGTTCGCGTCGCCGCAACTGATCTCGACGTCGCGCGAGCGCGCGGTGAACGGGCTCACGCCGTTCGAGCAGGAACTGCTGCTCGGCATCGCCGAAGGCGCCTCCGACAAGGAGATCGGCCGGCGCCTCGACACCAGCGCGCACAACGTCGACTATCACTTGCGCAAGCTGCGCAAACGCTTCGGCGTCGCGAACCGGATCCAGCTCACGTACCTGACGTCGAAACTCGAACTGATCTGACGGCCGCACCGTACCGCGTGCGCGTCGCGTCGCGTCGCAAGGCGGACGCGTAAACGCACATGCCGGCCTCGAGGGCCGGCATGTGCGGGTTGCGGCGCGGTGCCGGGTCCGGCGCCGCTTCCTGGAAGACGACCTGCGTTACTTCAGCAGCATCATCTGCACCACCTTGACGATCACGAGACCGACCGCGATCACGAGATAGCCGCGCAGCACGGCCATCCACACGCGCGTCGTCAGCGTCATCTTCTGCGGCTCGAGCGTGTCGAGCGGCGGCATGCGCCACGTATCGCGTTGCGTACGGTCGACGCCGGGTTCGACGACGCGCTTGTTGCGGCGAATCAGCACCGTCGCGAGATAGCCGACGATCGCGAACACGCTGCCGCCCACCAGCACGTCGAGGATCGCTTCACCGCTGATGTCCGGATACATCACCGATGCGGTCAGGATGATCGACAGCATCACGAGCACCCAGATCACCGCGCCCGTGAACACGTTGAGCTTCGTCGAGTTGATCCACGGGCCGAGCACCTGCTTGTCGTTGCACAGCAGCAGCAGGAACACGGTCGCGCTCGGCAGCAGCACGCCCGCGAGCGTCTGCACGGCTTCCGTCAGCAGGCCCAGCGGGCTGCCCGGGATCAGCACCAGCGCTGCAGCGGCCGCGACGATGCCGAAGTAGACGAGATAGAAGCCCTTCGCGTCCGACACGTTACGATGCAGCGAGTGACGGATCTTGAACACGTCGCCGATCGCATAGGCGGTCGACAGCGACACGGCCGCCGCGCCGATGATGCACGCGTCGAGCAAGGCGACCGCGAACAGCGTCGCGCTCGTGCGGCCCGAATACTTCTCGAGGCCCGCGATGATGCCACCGGCGTCGGTGAAGTTGCCGAACTCCGGATGACCCGCGAACAGCTGGGCCGAGAACGCGATCATCGCGACTGCGCCGACCAGCACGAAGGCGATGCCGATCCACAGGTCCGCCTTTTCATACTTCATGAAGCGCGGCGTGATGCGCTTGTCGATCACGTAGCTCTGCTGGAAGAACAACTGCCATGGCGCGACCGTCGTGCCGACGATACCGATCACGAGCAGCATCACGTCGGACAGCTTCGCATGCGCGGGCCAGTTCGGCACGAAGAAGTCGCGCGAGATCTGCGCCACCGGCGGATGGATCGACACGAGCACCGGCACGAGCAGCAGGCTCAGCAGGCACAGCCCGATCGCGAACCGCTCGAAGCGCCTGAAATCCCCGGTACTCACCGCGGCCATGGTCAGCGCCGCGGCCACGCACACGCCGGCCACCTTCGGCAGCCCGAAGAAATCCAGCACGAACGTGATGCCGATGAACTCGGTGACGATGGTGAGCGCATTGAGCAGGAACAGGTCGATCACGCTGAATGCGCCCCAGAACTTGCCGAAGCGCTCGAAGATCAGGCGTGCATGGCCGACGCCCGTCACCGCGCCGAGGCGCAGCACCATTTCCTGGTTCACGTACAGCACGGGCACGAGCAGCAGCAGCGTCCACAGCAGCGTCGTGCCGTAGTTCTGCCCCGCCTGCGTGTAGGTACCGAAGGCGCCGGCGTCGTTGTCGCCGACCATCACGATGAGGCCCGGGCCGATGATGGCGAGCAGCGTGCGCAGGCGCGCCCACCACGTGCTGCGTGCACCGGTGTCGTGGCGCGAGATCGTGCCGAGCGCGCCGCGGATGTCGCCCAGGTGGGCTTCGTCGAGCACGGCGCTGCGTTCGGCGGCGATTGGTGGAGAAACGTTGGATGGCGTGGACATGATTTATTCCGTACGGCTAAGGGTTATCTGATAAGCGTGTGACCTTGGAATGCGCGCGGGGCGGCCGCTCGATGGCGGCCGCACGTGCGCATGCCGAGGCACGCGCGGTGCTTCTTGCTTCAGTGGATCAACGATTTCAGCTGGTTCAACAGGCGGGAGAACACCCGCGGACGGGCGTCGAGCATCAGCATCGCGTCGTAGTGGTGGCGCGATTCCGTGACGTGCGGGAGATTCGACAGCAGAAGGCCGAAGTTCATGATCTGGCTCCGTGCGGCGACGGCAGGCGTGCCGGCCGCGTGGTGGGCGCGGGGCCAGTCCGGGGCCTGAACGACGTGTCAGGCTAGTGCGCCGGATTGTCCCTGCGACCCGGGTTCAAAAGGGTCGGTGTGTGCAACGGGCATAAGGGACAACTGTCACTGTCGTTCATGGCGGCTCCTGTGCGGTGTTCGGGAGAACACGGTTGACCGCCGTCAGGCCTGCGGGCCGGGATTCGCGAGCACGGGAAAAGCGTGCGCGAACGCGGCCGCCTGCCAGGCGGCGGTGAAACCGGACGGCGCATGCGAAAACGCATCACGCTAACCGGCGCGAATCAGGGTGCACGTAGGGGGTTACTGCGGAATACTGCTGCGCGCACCGTTTGCCTGGGAGACAAACGGCGGCTTCGATGAGGCGCGGACGTCGGTCGCTCAGGCGGAAATTTCGTTCGAAGATCGACTACTGCAGGCGTCCAAGGCGGCGGCCCCAAAAGTGAAGATGGCGGATTCTATGGACGGCCCGAAAGTGAAGTCAACCCCTCGAAACCCCATTTCTCGAAATAAATTTCTCGCGTCACATCACTGAAAGAATTGCCCTTGAAAACACGCGGCGCAACCTTTCAGGGCGTATCGCGCGGTCGGTGGTCGATGCGTATGAACAACGGGGCGGCGCCTCCCGTCGCGCTCATCTGCTGCTCGTCCGTTGCCCATTCGTTGCCCGTCCGTTGCCCATCTCGCGCCGGAACGCGCTGCCGAGGCGCCCGCGCAACGTGCGCCACTTTTATGCGTTTTTTACTTGCGCTGCAGCAAACGACACGCATACAATCCGCCGCAATTCATCAAGGGAGTCCCTCCGTGGACACATGCTCTAGTTGCAGTTCGATGCCGGTCCAGGCCGGCCAAGCCATCGCGAGATAGCAGCCAGACGCATGTCTTTCGCCGCTAGCTCGCATTCGTCGGGTTAGCGCGCTTCCTTCCGGGCCGGCCATCGCCGGTTCGTCCGTCGCACGCTCCATTACGTTCCACCCTCCGATCGCAGGTCGCATCGTGCGCCCGCGCTCGATCACGTCGTCCGGCCCGCGCCGGACCGGACGGAGGCAGCGTCATGTTTCTTCAATCGTTCGCGGTCAGACTCAAGCGCATCGTGCATGTCGCATGCGACCGCTCGTTCGTTTCCGGCCTCTCGCCGCTCGCCCACGCGTTCAGCAACTGGCGCGGCACGGCGCTCGCCCATGTGCCGGCGACGCCCCGCCCGCTCGACTGCCTGCTGGTCGCCGCGATGGCGGCCGCCGTCGCGCTCGTTGCGATGCTGTGCTCGGCCGCGCCGCGCCTCGGCTTTGCACAGGTGTGGCGCATCGGCGGCTGGCTGCCGTAAGCCCTGCTGCGCGGCGGGACGACGTGCCCCGTACCGCCGCGCGACCGCCTCGCCACGCTTCTCGCATTACGTTTTCGTTTCTTCAGCTTAACTAATCAAACCGTCAACGGAACCCACATGAAGAACTATCTCGAACCCGTCCCGCGCAAGCTCCGCCTCAATGCGCTCGCCACGCTGCTGGTGCTCGCCGCGCTCGCGCTGTATCCGGTCGCGCAGGTGCTGATCGATTCGTTCTGCCAGGTCGACTATTCGGCCGGCCGCCGCGCATTCGCCGGGCTGGCGAACTATCGCGCGGTGCT
>NZ_JAAGPM010000219.1:0-8934 GCF_017104865.1 Burkholderia sp. Ac-20349 | reverse complement strand
AAGCCCTGGCGAGTTGGCAGCATCACTACAACTGGCATCGGGCTCATAGCGCCATCGGCGGCATTGCGCCGATGGCGAGACTTCCTGCGTCGAGAAACAACCTCTTGACGCTTCACAGCTAGCCGGCTGAAGTTGGCGCGCGCAGGCATTCGCATAGAATCGGGAGGTTTCGTTGCTCCTGTCCCGGCTGCATTTCAGCGAGGTCGCCATGCCATTGAACACGCCGCTTTCCGGCATCCACATCATCGAATTCGAAGGGCTCGGCCCCGGCCCGCTTGCGGGCTGGATCCTCGCCGGGATGGGCGCGCGGATCACGCTGATCGCGCGCCCGGCCGGCCGCACGAGCGCGCCGGACGCGTTGAAGTCAGGCGATGGCGACTTGCTGCGCGAAGGCAAGACGATCGTCGAACTCGACCTGAAGTCGCCGGCCGGCCGCGACGCCGCGCTCGACCTGATCGCACAGGCCGATGCGTTGATCGAGGGCCTGCGGCCCGGCGTGATGGAGCGGCTCGGCCTCGGGCCTGACGATTGCGCACGCCGCCATCCGACGCTCGTGTACGGGCGGATGACCGGCTGGGGGCAGCATGGTCCGCTCGCAGCTGCGGCCGGACACGACCTGAATTACGTCGCGTTGACGGGGCTGTTGTCGCTATCGGCACCGCGCGACGGCCGGCCGGGGGTGCCGCCGACCGTCGTCGGCGATGCGGGCGGCGCCCTCGGGCTTGCGTTCGGGATCATCTGCGCGCTGTTCGACGTGCGTGGCGGCGGGCCGGGGCGCGTGGTCGACGGTGCGATCGTCGACATCGTGTCGATGCTCGGCTCGCTCGCGCTGTGGGCGCGCGCGAACGGGCAGCTCGACGGCGCGCAGCCGAGCCTCTTTCACGACGCGCCGTTCTACGACGTGTACCGCTGCGCGGATGGCGAATGCGTGACGATCGGCGCGCTGGAGCCGCCGTTTTATGCGCTGCTGGTCGAACGGCTCGGGCTGACCGACGTCGATCCGGCGTCGCAGTACGACCGCGCGCGCTGGCCTGCGCTGAAGGTGCGCTTCGCCGAGGTGTTCGCGCAGCAGCCGTCCGCGCACTGGCGCGCGCTGCTGGAGGGCACTGATGTGTGCTTTGCGCCGGTGCTGAGCGTGGCTGACGCGGCTACGCATCCGCACAACGCGGCACGCGGGATCTATCGGACGGATGAGAACGGCAACGTGCGGGCGCGCGTGGCGCCGCGGTTTTTGCCGCTGGCGGGGGATGGGGCGGGTTAGCGCGAAACCGGCTGCCGGCCGCTCACGCCGTTTCCTCCGGCGCATCCGGCATCTTGCCGTCGCCGACGCGGTTGATCGTGCCCTGCGCGATCGCGACGAGCCGCTCGTGATCGCCGTCGATGACGAACACATGACACTGGCAGGTCGCCTGGTGCCGGCCCGCATAGACGAGCTTCGCGCGGGCGACGAGCGTGCCGTTCACGGCCGGCCGCAGGTAATTGATCTTGTATTCGGCGGTGATCACGCGCGGGCCGAGCACGAGCGCGCCGGCGAACGTCAGCGCGTTGTCCGCGAGGTAGCTGATGACGCCGCCGTGCACGAAACCGTGCTGTTGCCGCAGTTCTTCGCGCACGGGCAGGCACAGCGACACCTCGTTGTCGCCGATATGCATCAGCTCCGTGCCCAGCAGCATGCTGAACGGTTGCGCACGCAATGCGCCGCGCGCGTGATCCGTGATGTCGGTCATCGACTTTCCTCGAAATGAGTGCCCGCTTGCGCTGAACTCTAGGAAGGGGGCTGCGGATAAGCAAGGAAATTCGTCCGCGTTTCCTGCGAATTCTGGTGCGATGCGACGCGATTATTGCGTCGAATGCCGTAGATTTCCCTGTTTGCGGGACATTCGGCGGGAATGCGCGGGCAACGCGCACTTCGTCACCGTCCGTTCCTAAAGTCCGACGAAGAAATGCCGCTAATGCCGGGGCATTGCCTCATCGTCCGCTTTCAGGAATTCCCCCATGTTCGGAAAAATCAAGCTCGCGTCGGGTCTGCTCGGCGTGTTGACCGTGTTCTGCCTCTTCCTGTTCGCGATCGAGGCGCTCGGTTTTTGGGCGCTCAAGTCGACGCGTAGCGGCGTCGACGATCTGTCGAACGTCGCGATCGCGCAGGTCGACGCGGCCAGCCAGGCGACCCAGCAGTTGCTCGACGCGCGTATCAACCTGTCGCGCGCCGGCACGCGGATGGTGCGCGGCGGCCCGAAGCCGGAAGACATCATCCGCCATGCCGGCGCTTCGCTCGCGGAGGCGGACAAGGCGTTCGCCGCGCTGACGGCCGCGCAGCCGGTCGACGATACCAACCGTGCGCGCGTCGCGGCGCTCGCCGAGCGCTATCGCGCGCTGCGCGGTGCGCTGGGCGAACTCGTGCAGTTCCTCGATGCCGACAACATCCAGGCCTTCCTCGACCAGCCGACGCAGAGCATCCAGGACGCCTATATCGCCGAACTGCACCGCTTCACCGACTATGGCGGCGCATCGAGCCGCACGGCGCTCGACACGATCGACGGCGGCATGCTCTGGTTCAAGTCGGTCGGCATCGTGCTGCTGGTGGCGATGCTCGTCGCGAGTGCGGCGATCTACGCGGCCGCGCGGCGCGCGGTCGTCGCGCCGCTGGAGGAAGCCGGCCGCCATTTCGAGCGGATCGCGCAGGGCCGGCTCGATGAAGTCGTGCGGGCGGGCGGCGTGTTCGAGATCGACCGGATGCTGCGCGGCCTCGCCGCGATGCAGACGAGCATCGCGGGCACCGTGCGCACGGTGCGCCACGCGTCCGACGCGATCCACCTCGGCGCGGGCGAAATCGCGGGCGGCAACGCCGACCTGTCGGCGCGCACCGGCACGCAGGCCGCGTCGCTGGAGGAAACGGCCGCGAGCATGGAGGAACTGACGGCGACCGTCCGGCAGAACACCGACAGCGCACGCGCGGCGAGCGCGCTGGCTGATGCGGCGCTCGAGGCGACGAGCCACGGCGGCGGCGTGGTCGACAGCGTGATCGACCGGATGCGCGGCATCGCGCAGAGCTCGGGCCGGATCGCGGAGATCATCTCGGTGATCGACGGCATCGCGTTCCAGACCAACATCCTGGCGTTGAACGCGGCGGTGGAGGCCGCGCGGGCCGGCGAACAGGGGCGCGGCTTCGCGGTCGTCGCGGGCGAAGTGCGCTCGCTCGCGCAGCGTAGCGCGCAATCGGCGAAGGAGATCAAGGCGCTGATCGAGGATTCGGTCGCGCAGATCAACGGCGGCGCGGAGCTCGTCGAGCGCGCCGGCGAAGCGATGCGGACGGTGTCGACGTCGATCACGCGCGTCGTGCAGACGATGTCCGAGATCACGTCGGCGTCGGTCGAGCAGAGTGTCGGGATCGAGCAGGTGAACCAGGCCGTCACGCAGATGGATCAGCTCACGCAGCAGAACGCGGCGCTGGTGGAGGAGGTTGCGGCGGCGGCCGCGTCGCTGAACGACCAGACCGCGCACCTGATGCAGGCGGTGTCGGTGTTCGAACTCGGCGATGGACGCGCCGCACGCGGCGAACGCGCGGCGCCGTCGTTCGCCGAGACGGATTACGCGCCGGCGGGCAGCGCCGCGTAGGCGGTCGCGAGGTGGTAGGGCGTCGTCGACGGCATGTCGGCGCGCGACACCTGCCCGTCCGCCGTCTTGCACTCGAACCAGCCGCGCGGATGCAGGAAGCGCGCGGCGAAGCGCTCGATCTGCCGCGCGAGCGGCGCGGAGGCCGGCGTGCCGCCGTGCGTCGCGAGCGCACGCAGGTACTCGGTTTGCGCCCAGATCCGCTGCGTGCCGTCGACGCACGCGCCTTGCGCGTCGAGCGCCGCGCAGACGCCGCCCGTCTGCGGATCGACGCCGTATTGCTCCGCGAACGCAAACGCGCGCGCCAGCGCGCCGGGGAGCCCGGTCCGTGCGAGCCGCGCACCGGCCGCATCGACCAGGTAGAACCATTCGAACTGATGGCCGGGCTCGAAACGGTTGTCGGCGGAGCCGAGCGGCAGCTCGGCCACGCAGCCGGTCGCCGGGTCGACGAACGTGTGCTCGATGGCCTGCGCGGTGCGCGCGAGCGCGTCGTCGAACGCCGCGTCGCCGAATGCATCGGCAGCCGCGAGCCACGCTTCGGTCAGGTGCATCAGCGGATTCTGCAGCGCACCGCTGCCGGATGACGAGAAGTCGGCGTGGCGCGCCGCATCGAGCCGCGCGTCGCCGGGGCGCGGCGCGAAGCGGTCCTGGATCAGCGCGGCGGTCTCCTCGGCCGCCTGGCGGGCGGCGGCGTCGCCCGACGCCGCATACCACGCGGCGCACGCGAACACGATGAATGCATGCGTGTAGAGATCCTTGGTCGTGTCGAGCGGCGCGCCCTGCGCGTCGACGCTGTAGACCCAGCCGCCGTGGCGGGGGTCGCGAAAGCGCCGGCCCAGTGCATCGAACAGCGTGGCCGCGTGCGCGGTGTCGCCGGCCTGCGCGAACACGAACAATTGCCGTGCGCAGGCCATTGCGCGATAACGGGTCACGGGCAGCGGCGCGTGGGTGGCCGGATCGACGGCTTCGAACGGCAACTGTAATGTCTGGTCGAACCCTGAACCTCGCCAGATCGGCAAGACGACGTGCGCGAAATGGTGGCGCAGCTGGGCGGCCTGGGCGGAAGCGGAGTCGGAAACGGACATGACGGGGTTGAGCGCTGGGTTCGAAACGTGTCGGCGCGGCCCGGAGGATCGGCGCGGCCGGGGCCAAGGATAAAACATTCCGCACGGCCGGCACCAGAAAAGGAGATAAATCGCATGCTGAGCAACCTGGAACTCGTGATGCGGCTCGTTCTCGCGGCGGCGCTGGGCAGCGTCATCGGCTTCGAGCGCGAGCGCCTGTCGTGGGCGGCCGGCCTGCGCACGCACATGCTTGTATGTGTCGGCTCGACGCTGATCATGATCGTGTCGGCGTTCGGCTTCGCCGACGTTCTCGGCAGTAGCGAGCACATCGTGCTCGATCCGTCGCGGATCGCCGCGCAGGTCGTGTCGGGCATCGGCTTCCTCGGCGCGGGGTCGATCCTGCTGCGCGGGGAGATCGTGCGCGGGCTGACGACCGCCGCGAGCCTGTGGTCGGTCGCGGCGATCGGCCTCGCGGTGGGCGGCGGGCTCTACGTCGCGTCGATTTCGGCGACGATCATCATCCTGATCATCCTGGCCGGCATCAAGCCGCTGGAGCGGCGCTACTTCACGGTGCGCCAGCGGCGCCAGCTCGCGCTGACGGTCGTGAGCGGCACGCTGAACTTCGATTCGCTGCACGCGGCGCTCGGCGCGGACAGCGCGCGCGTGAAGCAGTTCATCGTGCAGCGGGCCGACGATACGGGCGAGCACGACGAGGTGCGCATCGCGCTCGCGCGGGTGTCGGAGCTCGAATACCAGGCGATCTGCGACAAGCTGCGCACGCTGAAGGGCGTGACGCGTTTCGAAGAGGGCAATGGGTTGTCGGGCGACGAATAGGCGGAATCGTCATCGGGGCATGCGACAATGACCGAGTACCGATTCCGTTCGACATCCGGTTCCGTGCTCGCGGGCCCTGCCATCCGATTTCCATGACCGAATCCGTTTCCTCGCCTCGCTCCCGCTCCCGTTCCAATCGTTCGTCGACCCGTTCCCGCCAGCGTTCGGCTGCTGCCGCGAGCAGTACGTCCGCGAGGGCGACGGCGCGGTCCGGCAGTGCGCCGGCCGGCGAGGGGGCGCGGGACGAACGGACGCTCGACCTGTTCGGCGATCCGGTGCTCGAGCCGGGTGAGCGCGCGGCGGTTGCGGCGCGCGACGAAGCGGGCGCGCAAGCCGATGCGGCGGTCGATATCGTGGACGATGTAGCCTCCGGGCGGCAGGCCGCGCTGGACGGGTTCGATGCGAGCGGGAGGGCGACCGCGACAGGGCATGCGGAAGCGGCTGACGGCGCGGTGACGCAGGAAGTCGCGACGGTGGTGCACGGTGTTTCGGTGCCTGAAGGTGGGGATGTCGCGAACGCTGATGTCGCGCCGGCTGCTGGCGGTGTTGCGGTGAAGGCGGTCGATGCTCCTCTGGCCGATGGCGTTGCAGCGAAGGCCGCCGATGTGTCTGCGGTCGACGGCGTCACGACGGTGACGACCGAACAGCAAGCGGCCGATGGTGCTGCGGCGAAGGCGATCGAATCGCAAGCGGCTGGCGGTGAAGTCGAGAAGGCTGTTGTCGACGCCACCACGGTCAAATCCCGCGCCGGGCGATCTTCCGGTGACGCCGTGAAAGAGCGTCGTGCATCGTCTGGCGGCAAACGCCGGGCGGCTGCCGGTGCAAGCGACGCGACAGCGGCGCAAGCCTCGCCGGTCGTGACGAGCGTCGACACGGTGGCTGAATCGGGCGAGGCGGGCCCGGCACCGGAAGTGGTGTCGACGGTCGAGCCGCAGACGTCGGCGCAGCCGGCGAACACGGCGAACACGGCGAACACGGCGAACACGGCGAACACGGCGAACACGGCGAACACGGCGAACACGGCGAACACGGCGAACACGGCGAACACGGCGAACACGGCGAACACCGCGAACACCGCGAACACCGCGAACACCGCGAACACCGCGAACACCGCGAACACCGCGAACACCGCGAACACCGCGAACACCGCGAACACCGCGAACACCGCGAAGGCCCATGACGCCGCACCATCGGCCGGCGCCACCGTATCCCCGGTCACACAACCGACGGCTTCCTCTGCATCCTTCGTCACCAAGCCGTCGGCGGAACGTGCGCAGCCGGCCGCGCCAGCCTTCGATCCGGATACGCACCTGCGCCCGCTGACCGACCGGCTCGCCGCCCTGCAAGCCGACGTGGACGGGCTGACGCACGCGGCCGATCGCGAGATGCGTCGCGTCAACCGCCTGCTGCTGGCGTTGGCTGTCGTCGTGCTGGCCGGGCTCGTCGCGCTGGTGATGCAGACGCGGCAGATCGCGCACCTGAAGCAGGACGTGGCCACGAAGCAGCAGCGGATCGATCGCCTCACGGCCGATCTGTCGACACAGCAGGCAACGCTGATGACGCTCGAGGAGCATCACGAAGCGCTGCTGTCGCAAGTCGACCGGCTGCAGCGCAACGCGAATCGCGAGGCGGCCGTCGCGAAGCGTGCTCGTCGCACGCGTTAATCGTTTCGACCCTATCCTGGGAGCTAGACGGAGCAAGGATCGCCGTTCTGCATCGGCGATCGGCCGTCGCGCGCATGCGGCAAACTGATGCGGTGCGCTGGCAGAGTTCAGGGAAAACCCTTAGAATGGAGTCCGTCCTAGGGAAAACCCTAGCCATATCTGTCAGGAGTCTCACATGAGCTTCATCCTCGCCCTGCTGCAAAAGATCGACGACCTGTTCGTGTCCCCGCACCTGCCGCTCGACGCCGAATACTCGTACGCTGCGCGTCGTGCCGAAGCCGAGCGCGTGCGCCGTGCGCACCTCGTGCCGATCGTCCTGTATCGTCGCTGATTCGCTGATTCGCTGATTCGCTGATTCGCTGATTCGCTGATTCGCTGATTCGGCGCGGTGCCCGCCGCACCTGCCCGCCCGCTTTCCGCCGCCGCATCGCGCGCCGGCGCGACCGTCCCGCTACACTGGAAGTCCGATTCCGTTCACGGTGACCGGGCCATGCTGCAGATGCGGCCGATGACGGCCAGCGAATTCCACGCGTACCGCACGCGAGCCATCGACGGCTACGCGCGCGATCTCGTCTCATCCGGACAAAATGCTGTCGAAGACGCGACCAGCCGGGCGCGCGCCTGTTTCGACACGCTGCTGCCGGACGGCCTGCGTACTTCCGGCCAAACCCTCGTCGTGCTCATCGACGGCGCCAGCGGCGACGCGGTGGGCGACCTTTGGTACGCGATCGTGCCCGAAGGGCCGAACCGCACGCTGTTCATCTACGACCTCGACATCGCCCCGTCCCGGCGCCGCCAGGGCTGGGGCACACGCGCGCTCGAGGCGCTTGACGCCGAAGCACGCCAGTATGGCGTCACCGAGATCGGGCTGTCGGTGTTCAATCACAACGCGGCGGCCCGTGCGCTGTATCGCGCGTGCGGCTTCGTGCCGATCACGACGACCTTGATCAAGCCGGTCATTTCGGACTGAAGCCACAGGCTGGCACGGCGTCGTCACGCGCGGGCGATTCGACTCGCCGAGATCGGCCAACACCGGCCAACCCTCCCGCTTCTTCCGCCTGCCGAAAGCGCCGAACGGCCATCAGGCCGTTCGGCACACGTCACCGGCACACGTCACCGGCACACGTCACCGGCACACGTCACCGGCACACGTCACCGGCACACGTCACCGGCACACGTCACCGGCACACGTCACCGGCACACGCCAACTGCACGCGTCACCGCGCGCGACCCTTCCATCTCCGCAACAGCAACGCGTTGGTCACGACGCTGACGCTGGAAAACGCCATCGCCGCGCCCGCGATCACCGGGTTCAGCCAGCCGAGCGCCGCAAGCGGCACGCCGACCAGGTTGTAGACGAACGCCCAGAACAGGTTCTGCTGGATCTTCCGGTACGTGCGTCTGGAGATGTCGATCGCGTCGGCGACGAGCGCCGGATCGCCGCGCATCAGCGTGATGCCGGCCGTGTGCATCGCGACGTCCGTGCCGGTCGCCATCGCGATGCCGACATCGGCCGCGGCGAGCGCGGGCGCGTCGTTGATCCCGTCGCCCACCATCGCGACGATTCCGCCGTGCGTGCGCTTCAGTTCGGCGACGACGCGTGCCTTGTCGTCGGGCAGCACCTGCGCATGCACTTCGGCGATTGCACGCGCTCGCGCGTCGCCTTCCACGACGGGCACATTGCGTCGTCCGGGTCGAAGTTGTAGCACGCGCCGTTGCCGTTGCAGTGCATCGCGGTGCCGTAGCTCTGCCACACGCGC
>NZ_JAAGPM010000218.1:0-8980 GCF_017104865.1 Burkholderia sp. Ac-20349 | reverse complement strand
CCTTCGTAATCGTTTTCGGCTTCGGCGGCGAGCGCACGGTAGGCCGGCATGCCGGAAATGGTCGCCGCCTGCTCGAGCGCCGCGGGCGGCGCAAACTGGCGGGTTTCGTGAAGAACCGATTCAATCGTGGACAAACGAGTCTCCTTGCGTTCTTGTGGTGCCTGACGGCGTTCGGGAAAACGCAACATGCATGCCAGTATTGATGTTCGATGCACGCATGTGGCGACAGCCGCGGCAGCCGGGCGCGTGTCGATCGATCCGTGCGAACGGGCGACGTCGCGGACGGTAGCGCGAGGCGGCGGAGCGTTCAGAAATGCAGCACGGTGTGTTGCAGTCCTGAGCAGATGGCGTTCGGCTCGAAAGGCGGCTGAGGCGATCGCGTCAGGCGAGCAGCGATCGCAGTGCCGGTGCGTGCCTGAATTGCCGGATTCGTTCGAGCGCCGACACCTCTATCTGGCGAACGCGTTCGGCCGACAGGTTCAGTTGCCGGCCGATCTCTCGCAGCGAATACTCGCTTTCGACATCGATGCCGTACCTCAGACGAAGAATCCACGCTTCGCGTGCGGGCAGGCTGTCGATCAGCGTCGCCACCGCGGTACGAAGCTGGCCGGCGCTCGCGGATTCTTCCGGGGTTGGCGCATCGGGGTCGATCGTGACGTCGCACAACGTGAGGTCATGATCGGGCGAAATGGGCGAGTCCGCGGAGACGGGCTCGCGCACGATGCTCATCAGTTCGCGTATCTTGTCGACGGGCAACTGCATCTGCGTGGAGAGCGCGGGCGCGTCGGCGACATCGCCGGTTCGTTGCCGGTGCGTTCGCGCGAGCCGCGAGAGCTTGTTGAGCGAGTCGACCGTATGCGCGGGCACGCGTATCGTGCGGCCCTGATCGGCGAGCGCATGCGTGATGGCCTGCCGGACCCACCAGGTCGCATAGGTCGAGAACTTGAAGCCGCGCCGGTGATCGTAGCGATCGACGGCCTTCAACAAGCCGATATTGCCCTCCTGGATCAGATCGAGGAATGGCAGGCCGCGATCGGGATACCGTTTGGCGACCGATACGACGAGCCGAAGATTGCTCCGGAACAGCTTCGTTCTCGCGGGTTGCATCGCGCGGTCGATCCGCGACAGCCGTGCATCGAGCGCGACCGCGATGTCGAGCGGCAGGGGCGACTGGCCGGCGAGACGGGCGAGTGCGAGACGGGCGTCGATCAGTGCCGGCGCGTGGCGGGCGAGGGCAGCGGCGCATTCCGGATGCGCGGCGATGCATTCGTGCAGCCATGCGCGCGCGTCGTCGCACGGTGCGAAGAGGTCGCGGCGCGTGGATCCGGTACGCATGCCCGACGCGGCCAGGGTATCGACGAGCTGTTTTTCGATCTGGCGTGCCTGGGTGGCGCGTTCGCCGATCGCATGACCGATACGCTCGATTGCGCGGGAGGTGAAGCGGATCCTGCCGGTCAACGCGGCAGCCTCGCGAATCAGCGCGCGATAACCGGCCGAGGCGAACCCGTCGACGTTCAATGCGAGTCGCATCGCCGGTGCGAGCGCGCCGGCGCGCGCGAGCGATTCGGCGACCGCATCGCGCCACGCCGGGCTGTCCGGGGCGAGGCCCGTGCTGCCTTCCGGTGCCGGCGATTCCATGGTCGGATCGGGCGCCACGTCGTTCCCGGGTGAATCGTGGGGCAGCATCGCGGGCGCTTGGGCGAGCGATTCCGCATCGTCGGCGAACCCCGTCACGTAGACCGATGCCGCGACCTTGCCGGCGCGGACGTCGTCCGCCATCGCCGCGATGCCGGCGAGCGCAGTCGGATCCCGGCTCAACGCGTCGATGTATGCCGCCCGCCCGCGCTCCAGATGGAGCGCGAGCGCGATCTCCTCGTTGCGTTCGAGGAGCGGCGTCGCGCTCATGTCCCGCAGATAGAGCCGGACCGGATCGTTGGTTCGGCCCAGGAGCAGATCGTCGGCCGCGAGTGGCGTCGATGCGTCGGCGAGCGGTAACGTGACTTCCGGCGGCTGCGCAAAATGACGGTCGAGTGTCCACGCGGTACGCGCGCCGGCATGCTCGCGTACCTCGATACCGAGCTCGCGGAGCACCGACGCGGCCGCGTCCACATCCGCGTCTTCGGCGGCATCGTCGGGCAACGCGTCGGTGATTTCGCCGTGCGTCACGTATCCGCGATCGATGCTCAGCGCGATCAGCGCATGCAGATGCGCCGCACGTTCGGTGTCCGTGCCGCGGCGCGGTGCGCTGTCGCGTCCGCGCGCGGGGCCGGGATCAAGCAAGCTTTGCATAGACGTTGCACCAGCCTTCGGCGGCAACCACCTTGCCCGTGAACATCGGACACGTGCCCGAGGATTCGCCCGCGGCGGCCTTGTAGAACCGGCAGTTCGAACAGGTCTGGCCAGCTTGGTACTTCGGGAACTTGCCCGCGTCGACGGTTGTGGCCTTTGCGCGGTAGCCGAGCGTCTTCGCGGCCGCGTCGTTTTCGTCGACGGGCGGTGCGGCCGCGAATGCGCGGGTGCCGGCCGCGAGTGTGGCGCACAGGCTGGCCGCGTGGACGAGGAAGGTTCTGCGATTGGGGGAGGTCATGGCGTTATCCGGCGTGAAATGAAAAGATGAAGTCCGGCCCGCGCGCCGGGCATGCTTCCCGGTGCGGGGGGCGGTCGAAACGAAAGCGGGCGGGAAAGTTACTTGCGCGGTCCGGCGATGAGCGGCGCCTTCGACGCGGTGGCGATATCGGCGGTCAGCTTGTGCTTGGACGCATCGTAGCCATTCGAGTAAAGCAGGAATGCCATCACATCCTCGTATTCCTGTGCCGACATCTTGCCGGGGCGATCGGCCGGCATGTTGTTCGACAGGTACTGGAAGATGCCGCCGACCGTGATGTGCGACTTGCCCTCCGGGGCGAAGGCTTCTCCGCTCAAGGCGGGGGCGGTGTTGCCTTCGAGCTGGTCGCCGTGACATTTTGCGCAGGCGTCGGCATAGAGCTTCTTGCCATGCTGTACCTGTGCCTGGTCGAACGACGGTATCTCGTCGCCTTCGCTGGCGGAAACTTTGACGAAGCCGCTCTTTGCCGGGCGCTGTTGTGCGGATGCGACCGCGCCGTCGAGAAACCGGCCGGTTGCACGCGCAGCGGTGGCCTGCGTGACGGTGTCCGGAAGCGCCCACGCGCGCGTGAGCGACGCGAGGCGGCCATCGCCGTTCATTCGAGACAACGTTGCGTCGATGCGCTTTTGCAATGCGTCCTTGCCCGGGCCGAATGCGAACGACAGTTGCCAATTGGAGTACGGCGACGAAGTCGCCGCAACCTGGAACCGTTGGTGCGGGTGCGCATGCTCGTATGCGACGACGCTCGGATACCAGACGATTGCGCGCTGGGCACGGCCCGCGGCGACCGCGCCGATCGTTTTCTCGCTCGTATTTTCGAGGTCGAAGCGGGCGTTCGGCTGCTGTGCGGCGATCAGCTGCGACGGGCTGCCGTACGTGGCCGCGATCGTTTCCTTTGCACCTGACGAGGCCTGCGCGTCGCGCAACGACACGCTGACGTATCCGGAGCGCAGATAACCCTGCGAGAACGTCATTCTGGATCCCGACGCATCGGCGATTTCCGAGCGCGGAAAACCCGCGATCACATCGCAGTCGCGTTCGAGCGATTTCTTCAGCTCGCTGGCGGAGATGCCGTCGTCGCCGCCATCGTCGTCGACGCCACGCCTGTTGAACGTTGCGGCGATGCCTGCGGTGCGGAAGACTTCGCGCGCAACGGATCGGTCGAGCGCCGTGGTCGGGCTGCCGGGCAGCGTGCAAATGCGCACGCCGGCCGACGCGGCTGCCGGTGTCAGCGCCACGCCCACGGCGAGCAGACTGGCAACGGTAACGGAAGTGAGACGAGTATTCATGGTCGTGTGTCCGGTTGAAGCGGATAGGGCGTCGCGCCCACATCGGGCGCATGCGGGCGCGACTCGGGCCTGATGCCTGTTCAGTCGAGCGCGAACACGTAGAGCGTGCCGCCGCGCGGAACGTCCTTGGCGATGTCGGCCATCGGGCCACCCCAGATCGGGTTCGCACCGCCATAGCCGGCGAGCACGGCGACATATTCCTTGCCGTCGACCTCATACACCGACGGCTGGGAAATAATGCCGCTCGCGAGTTGCGGGCTCTCCCAGAGCACCTTGCCGGTTGCCGTGTCGAACGCATACAGGTGGCCGTCGAGCGAGCCGCTGAACGCGAGACCGCTCGCGGTGGTCGCGACGCCGCCGTTCCAGGGCTTCTTCGACCAGTGGCTCCACAGCTTCTTGCCGGTGTTGACGTCGATTGCCGTCAGTTCGCCGTAGCCCTCGCTGCCCGGTTCGGGCTTGATCTCGAAGCCTTCGCCGAGATACGGCAAGCCTTCCATGTAGCTGACCGACTTGCCGGTGAGGCTCATGCACGCATGCAGCGCCGGCACGACCGCGATGTTGCGTTCCTGGTCGTACGAGATCGACCACCAGTTCTTGCCGCCGAGGAAGCTCGGGCACGTTTCAATCGTCGTGCCGGCCTTCGGGAACTTCGATTCGTCCTGGATCGGCTTGCCGTCGGCCGTGTAACCGGTGACTGACAGCGCCTTCACGAACGGCGTCGCATAAATCAATTTGCCGGTCGTGCGGTCGATCGCGTGGAAGAAACCGTTTCGATCCGCGTGGATGATCGCGTCGTAGTCTTTGCCTTTGTACTTGATGTCCGCGAGGACAGCCGCGTTCACGCCGTCGTAGTCCCACGTATCGTTGTTCGTGTACTGGTAGTGCCACTTCAGATTGCCGTTCTTCGCATCGAGCGCGAGCAGCGAGTCGGAATACAGGTTGTCGCCGGGGCGCAGCGCCGCGAGCCACGGGCCCGGGTTGCCGACACCCCAGTAAAGCGTGCGGGACGCGGCGTCGTACGTGCCGGTGAGCCAGGCCGCGCCACCGCCATGGCTCTGCATGCCGTCGGGCCAGGTTTCCGCGCCCTTTTCTCCGGAAGCGGGGATCGTGTAGCGTTTCCAGACTTCGGAGCCGTTCTCCGGATTCAGCGCGGCGATGTAGCCGCGAATACCGTATTCGCCGCCGGACGTGCCGACGACGATCGCACCGTCGATCGCGAGCGGTGCAAGCGAGAACGCGTAGCCGAGGCCCGGTTCGAACATCTGCTTCTTCCACACGAGATTGCCGGTCTGCGCGTCGAGCGCGGCGACTTCGCCACTCAGCATCGCGACATAGACGTTCTTGCCGTACAGCGCGACGCCGCGATTCACGACGTCGCAGCACGCGGTCTTGAACGACGCGGCGCCGAGCTTCGGCTCGTATTTCCACAGCTGCTTGCCCGTCTTGGCATCGAATGCGTAGACGTTGTCCTTCGGCGTCGTCACGAACAGATAGTCGCCGTTGACGATCGGCGTGGCCTCGAAGCCCTGTTTCAGGTCGGCGGGGAACTTGTAGGCCCACACCTGCTTGAGATCCTTCGCGTTCGAGGTGTCGATCTGCTTGAGCGGCGAATGCGAGCGGCCGTCGTAGGTGCGGTAGTAGGTCAGCCAGCCCGGATCGGTGTGTGCATCGGTCAGCCGCTGGTAGGTCACGGCCGGGTAGTCCGCGGCCGCTTCCACGAGGCCGGGGTTCAGCGCGACGGCGGCCGCCACCGCGATTCCGATCGTCGCCAGCCGGCTCGCTGAAGCCGAGAGTTTCTTCATGGTTGTCTCCTGAGTCATTGTGATCGCACCGCCGCGAACGGTTCGTCGCGCCGGCACGGTTGGGATTCCGGGCCGAGTGCACTGCCGGTTACGCAAGTCGCATGCCATCGCGGCGCGAAGCTGGCGCGGCGCGGCACAACGGCGTACTGCGCGTGATGCGCTGTCGGACGCGTCGCGCCATGGCATCCACGAAGGTGTTGCATTCAGGTACACCGCCGCGCATGAAGTGTTGCCAAACATGACAGGTGGTGCAGTACGCGGGACAGGCGGGCCGTCGCGCGCTTCCGTGCCGCCGGGAATCGGGGCGCGGCGCAGGCAGCGCTGGCACAGTTCTCGCACGTGCGCTTCTCGACACCATATCGCCGTGCAGTCATTGCATGAACCGGCGGAATACAAGCGCGGAGACAAAGGAAATGATCAGGAGGCCATATGCATCCGGGTGGCGCTGTGCGATGCGAGGCGGCCGGCGTGTACGACGCGTCGGTACGGCCCTCGGCACGCTCGCGCTGGTCGGCTTGCCGCCCGGTGGCGCGCATGCGCAGCAGCAGGCGGACGGCGCGGTGCCACCGGCCGCGGTCATCGTGCCGCAAACGTCGGCCGTCATGTTGCCTGCCATCGTCGTCGTCGGTACGACACCGCTGCTCGGAATCGGCACGCCGCTGTCGGAGGTGCCGGGGAACGTGCAGACGGTGCGTGGCGCGGAACTCGACCGACAGCATCGTGCGACGCTGACCGACTTCTTTGCCGCGAACCTGCAGAGCGTGACGGTCTCGGAGGCGCAGGGCAACCCGTACCAGACGGACGTCAACTATCGTGGTTTCACGGCGTCGCCGCTGCTGGGCACGCCGCAGGGGATGTCGGTGTTCGTCGATGGCGTGCGCGTGAACGAGCCGTTCGGCGACGTCGTGAACTGGGACATCCTGCCCGAGCAGGCGATCGATCGGGTGCAACTGATTCCGGGATCCAATCCTGTCTACGGGCGCAATACGCTCGGCGGCGCACTCGCGATCACGACGAAGAACGGCAAGTCGAGCCCGGGCGGAGAGGCGGAGGTGTCGGGCGGCTCATGGGGGCGCAAGACCGTCGGCATCGAGCAGGGCGGGACGATCGGCTCGAACCTCGACTACTATGCAACCGCTAACGTCGCGAACGACGGCGGCTGGGCGGACCATAACGCGAGCCGCGTGCGACAGGCGTTCGGCAAGCTGCGCTACGTCGATGCGGACACGACGCTGTCGATCGCCGGCGGCGGCGCGGACAACACGCTATACGGCACCCAGACGATTCCGCGCTCATTCCTCGGTAATCCGAAGCAGGCGTACACGTATCCGGATCTGAACCGCAACAGCGCCGGGTACCTGACGCTGTCGGGCGACCGGTTTTTCGGTGAAAACGTCGAGCTGAGCGGCAACGCATACTACCGGCACCTGAGAAACGCCAATACGAGCAGCAACAACAATACGGACTATGGATCCGTCGGCGAGGATGGTGTAGTCGACACGGTACAGGGCAGCAATGCGCAATCGACGATCGTCACCGACAGTTATGGCGGCAGCGTGCAGCTCACGCTGCTCGGCAAGCTCGGCGGGATGGCCAACCGTCTGATCGCGGGCGGCGCGGTCGATATAGCGAACTCGAGCTACGTCGCGTCGTCGCAGGACGCGTACTTCACCGACACCCGCGCGGCGGTCGGCATCGGCGATTTCGTCCAGCAGACCCGCGCGAAGACGCGCAACGCGAACCTCGGCGTATACCTGAGCGACGCATTGTCGCTGTCGCCGCACTGGACGCTGACGCTGTCGGGCCGCTATGACTGGTCGAAAGCGCAGATCAGCGACGAGAGCGGCGTGCAGCCGCTGCTCGACGGCAACCATACGTTCTCGCGCTTCAACCCTGCGGTCGGGCTCAACTGGAACCCGGTCGCGGGCTTCACCGCGTATGCGGCGTACAACGAAGGGATACGCTCTCCGACCGCGATCGAGCTGGCCTGCGCGGACCCATCCGCCCCGTGTTCGCTGCCGAACGACTTCGTCGCTGATCCGGCACTCAGGCCGGTGATCTCGAAGACGTTCGAAGCGGGCTTGCGCGGACGCGTCGGCGCGGCGACGACCTGGAGCGCCGCGGCCTACCGCACGACACTGACCGACGACATCCAGTTCATCAGCAGTCCGGCAAGCGCGCAGGGCTATTTCCGCAATGTCGGCGATACGCGGCGGCAGGGTCTCGAACTTGCGGGTCGCACGCGGCTTGGCCCGCTCGCTGTCGGCTTGTCGTACAGCTATGTCGATGCGACCTACCGTTCGTCGTGGACCGAACACAGCCCGGCGAATTCGGCGGCCGACGCGGACGGCAACGTGAAGGTCAAGCCGGGCGACCGCATTCCCGGCATTCCCGCGCACACGGTGAAGCTGAGGCTCGACTACGCGGCGACGCACGCATGGGATATCGGCGCGAACGTCACGTGGCGCAGCGGCGTGTACGCGCGCGGCGACGAGAACAACCAGGACGTGAACGGCAGGATCGCGGGCTACGTGCTCGTCGATCTCGACATGCGCTACCGGATCACGAAACGGTTCGAGGTGTTCGCGAGCGTGACGAACCTGTTCGATAAACGCTACGCGAGCTTCGGCGCGCTCGGCCAGAACTTCTTCAACGGACCGAACCACACGTTCGACGGCACCAGTCCGGTGAGCGAACAGTTCGTCGGGCCGGGCGCGCCGCGCGGTGCGTGGGCCGGTGTGCGCTATGCATGGGATTGAGCGTCGCGCGGTCGCGCCTGTTGTCGCGTCATGACGTGAGCAGGCGCCGGGTTGCGCCCGGCATGAACCGTCACGGACAGGGGACGGTAGCGAACATCGCAGCCGCGGCGCGTGTGACGCTGCGTGCCAACGCCGGGTCGCCTGCCAGATGTCCGGCATGCACGCGTTCGATCTCGACCTCGGGTACGGCACGCGCGAGGCGGGCGGCGTTGCCGGCCGGGCAAACGGGATCGTGTATCCCGTGCACGGCGAACAGCGGCACACCGGCCTGTGCCGCCCGGCGCGCGAGCGCGAACACGCTGCGCTCGCCGAGCCAGCAACCGTGCTGCAGGTAATGCGCCTGGATCCGGTATTTGTCGATCAGTCTGCCGACCGTTTTCTCCGAGCGGATCGCCCGCGCGGGCGAGCGGCGTGTCTGTGCCGATGCGAGGACGGCGTCTTCGTACGCGTGCCACGCGAGCGCCACTGCGCGCTGCCGGGCTGCGCCCGCGCCGCAGCGCAGCCGCCGCGCGCAGCACGACAGCA
>NZ_JAAGPM010000217.1:0-9103 GCF_017104865.1 Burkholderia sp. Ac-20349 | reverse complement strand
GTCGCGTTCGAGAAGCCGCGGTAATACTGGTCGTAATCGCGCCGCGACAGGCCGATGGTCGCAAACGTGACCGGCCCGTGTTCCTCGACACGAATCTGCGGCGCGCCGGCAGCGACGACTTCGCCGCGCAGGGCTTCGCGCCGTTCCTGCTGCACGGCGTGACGGGCAGCGGCAAGACCGAGGTGTATCTGCATGCGCTCGCGTCGCTGCTCGACGCGCGGCCGGACGCGCAGGCGCTCGTGCTCGTCCCCGAAATCAACCTGACACCGCAATTCGAGGCCGCGTTTCGCGCGCGCTTCGCGGGTGCGCTCGCCGACGACGCGATCGTCACGCTGCACAGCGGGCTCGCCGAGGGCGAGCGTGCGCGCAACTGGCTCGCCGCGCATACGGGCCGCGCGCGGATCGTGCTCGGCACGCGCCTCGCGGTGCTTGCGTCGATGCCGACGCTCGCGCTGGTCGTCGTCGACGAGGAGCACGAGCCCGCCTACAAGCAGCAGGAAGGGCTGCGCTACTCGGCACGCGATCTCGCCGTGTGGCGCGCGAAGCAGCTCGGCATCACGGTCGTGCTCGGCTCGGCGACGCCGTCGCTCGAAAGCTGGTGGCAGGCCGAACAGGGCCGCTACACGCGGCTCACGCTGTCGCGCCGCGCAGTGGCCGACGCGACGTTGCCGACCGTACGGCTGATCGATCTCGAAGAGGAGCGGCGGCGCGGGCGCGCGTCGATGGGCGGGCTGTCGGGGCCGCTCGTCGCGGCGCTGAAGGCGCGGCTCGAACGCGGCGAACAGAGCCTCGTGTTCCTGAACCGGCGCGGTTACGCGCCGCAGCTCGCCTGCGACGCGTGCGGCTGGGTCGCGGGCTGTCCGCGCTGCAGCGCGTACGTCGTGCTGCACAAGCCCGAGCACGCGCTGCGCTGCCATCACTGCGGCTGGGAGTCGCGCATTCCGCGATCGTGCCCCGAGTGCGGGAACGTCGACATCGCGCCGCTCGGGCGCGGCACGCAACGCATCGAGGAGGCGCTCGCCGAGGCGGTGCCGGGCGCGCGCGTGCTGCGGATCGACGCGGACAGCACGCGCCGCAAGGGCAGCGCGCAGGCGCTCTTTTCCGACGTGCATGCGGGCGAGGTCGATATCCTCGTCGGCACGCAGATGATCGCGAAGGGGCACGACTTCCAGCGCGTGTCGCTCGTCGGCGTGCTCAATGCCGACACCGCGCTGTTCTCGCATGACTTCCGCGCGAGCGAACGGCTGTTCGCGCAGCTGATGCAGGTGAGCGGCCGCGCGGGGCGCGCCGGGCTGCCGGGCGAGGTGCTCGTGCAGACGCGTTACCCGCGTCATGCGCTGTACCACGCGCTCGGGCGGCAGGATTACGTCGGCTTCGCGAATTCGACGCTCGGCGAGCGCCGCGACGCGCACCTGCCGCCGTTCGTCTACCAAGCGCTGCTGCGCGCCGAAGGGCGCACGCTCGACGCGGCGCTCGCGTTCCTGCTGCAGGCCGCGGCCGCGTTGCCGGGGCTGCCGGGCGCCGATCGCGTGACCGTGTACGACGCGGTGCCGATGACGATCGTCAAGGTCGCGAACGTCCATCGCGCGCAGTTGCTGCTCGAAAGCGCGTCGCGGGCGGCGCTGCAGCATGCGCTGCGCGCGTGGCAGCCGGAGTTGCGTGCGCTGAAGGGCGTGCTGCGGTGGAGCGTCGAAGTCGATCCGCTGGACATCTGAGCGGCGCGCCATGCGGCCATCGTGCCGCGTGGCGCTTCCCTGAAGCCCGGGCCGCCGCGCCGGGCGCCTCCGAACCGTCTTTTGCCGCACGGCCGCACCCGGACGCCACGTCCGCCATCACACCCAGTGCAACCCGTTTTCGTCCGCCGCCACGCCCGCGGAAGGTTGCGCACGCATGTCAAACCGGCCCGCTCAGGGAAAACACCGATCCTCCGACCACGGGCAACCCCTAGGTTGCAACCGCATAAGTGGCTGATTATATTGACTAACTTGAGGGTGCAACCTATCTTGCAATTTGGTTGCACCTTTTTATTGCGTGCCGTAGGATTTCGCGCATCCTCTCACACCACATTGCCGGGCTCGCACCGGCGCACGAACCCACCATGGCAAGCACGACTCTCGGCGTCAAAGTCGACGACCTTCTCCGCTCGCGCCTCAAGGACGCCGCCGCGCGTCTCGAGCGCACCCCCCACTGGCTGATCAAGCAGGCGATCTTCGCGTACCTCGAGCGGATCGAGCACGGCCAGTTGCCGCCCGAGCTGTCGGGCCACAGCGGCGTGACGGAGCTCGCCGACGGTCAGTCCGCGGACGGCGACGACGACAACTCGCCGCATCCGTTCCTCGAGTTCGCGCAGAACGTGCAGCCGCAATCGGTGCTGCGCGCGGCGATCACGGCCGCGTACCGCCGCCCCGAGCCGGAATGCGTGCCGTTCCTGCTCGGCCAGGCGCGCCTGCCCGCGAACCTGCAGGCGGACGTGCAGGCGCTCGCGACGAAGCTCGTCGAGGCGCTGCGCGAGAAGAGCTCGGGCGGCGGCGTCGAAGGGCTGATCCACGAGTTCTCGCTGTCGAGCCAGGAAGGCGTCGCGCTGATGTGTCTCGCCGAAGCGCTGCTGCGCATTCCCGATCGCGCGACGCGCGATGCGCTGATCCGCGACAAGATCAGCAAGGGCGACTGGCGCTCGCACGTCGGCCACGCGCCGTCGCTGTTCGTGAACGCGGCGACCTGGGGGCTGATGATCACCGGCAAGCTGGTGACGACCAACAGCGAAGCAGGGCTGTCGTCGGCGCTGACGCGCCTGATCGGCCGCGGCGGCGAGCCGCTGATCCGCAAGGGCGTCGACATGGCGATGCGCCTGATGGGCGAGCAGTTCGTCACCGGCGAGACGATTTCCGAAGCGCTCGCGAACAGCCGCAAGTACGAAGCGCGCGGCTTCCGCTACTCGTACGACATGCTCGGCGAAGCGGCGACGACCGAAGAGGACGCGCAGCGCTACTACGCGTCGTACGAACAGGCGATCCACGCGATCGGCAAGGCGGCCGGCGGCCGCGGCATCTACGAAGGCCCGGGCATCTCGATCAAGCTGTCGGCGCTGCACGCGCGCTACTCGCGCTCGCAGCAGGACCGCACGATGAGCGAGCTGCTGCCGCGCGTGCGTGCGCTTGCGCTGCTCGCGCGCCGCTACGACATCGGCCTGAACATCGACGCGGAAGAGGCCGACCGCCTCGAGCTGTCGCTCGACCTGCTGGAAGCGCTGTGCTTCGACCCGGAACTCGCGGGCTGGAACGGCATCGGCTTCGTCGTGCAGGGCTACCAGAAGCGCTGCCCGTTCGTGATCGACTACCTGATCGATCTCGCGCGCCGCAGCCGTCACCGCCTGATGATCCGCCTCGTGAAGGGTGCGTACTGGGATACCGAGATCAAGCGTGCGCAGGTCGACGGCCTCGAAGGCTATCCGGTCTATACGCGCAAGATCTACACCGACGTGTCGTACCTCGCGTGCGCGAAGAAGCTGCTCGCGGCGCCGGACGCCGTGTACCCGCAGTTCGCGACGCACAACGCGTACACGCTGGCCGCGATCTACCAGCTCGCGGGCCAGAACTACTACCCGGGCCAGTACGAATTCCAGTGCCTGCACGGGATGGGCGAACCGCTGTACGAGGAAGTCACCGGCCGCGACAAGCTGAACCGCCCGTGCCGCGTGTACGCGCCGGTCGGCACGCACGAGACGCTGCTCGCGTACCTGGTGCGCCGCCTGCTCGAAAACGGCGCGAATACGTCGTTCGTGAACCGCATCGCGGATAAAACCGTGTCGGTGAAGGAACTGGTCGCCGATCCGGTCGACGAAGCGACGAAGGTCGTGCCGCTCGGCGCGCCGCACACGAAGATCCCGCTGCCGCGCCACCTGTACGGCGACGAGCGGCCCAACTCGATGGGCCTCGACCTGTCGAACGAACACCGTCTCGCGTCGCTGTCGTCCGCGCTGCTCGCGAGCGCGCATTTCCCGTGGCGCGCGGCGCCGATGCTCGACGACGACACGGTCGCCGACGCGCCGGCCCGCGACGTGCGCAACCCGGCCGACCAGCGTGACCTGGTCGGCACGGTCAGCGAAGCGACGGCCGAACACGTGAGCGCGGCGCTTGCGCACGCGGTGGCCGCTGCGCCGATCTGGCAGGCAACGCCGGTCGATGCACGCGCCGATTGCCTGGTGCGCGCGGCCGACCTGCTCGAAGCGCAGATGCACACGCTGATGGGCCTCATCGTGCGCGAAGCCGGCAAATCGCTGCCGAACGCGATCGCCGAGATCCGCGAAGCGGTCGACTTCCTGCGCTACTACGCCGCGCAGATCCGCGACGAATTCTCGAACGACACGCACCGTCCGCTCGGTCCCGTGGTCTGTATCAGCCCGTGGAACTTCCCGCTCGCGATCTTCATGGGCCAGGTCGCCGCGGCACTCGCGGCCGGCAACACGGTGCTCGCGAAGCCGGCCGAACAGACGCCGCTGATCGCCGCCCAGGCCGTGCGCCTGCTGCGCGAGGCCGGCGTGCCGGCCGGCGCGGTGCAACTGCTGCCGGGTACCGGCGAGACCGTCGGCGCGGCGCTGGTGGCCGATCCGCGCACCCGCGCGGTGATGTTCACCGGCTCGACCGAAGTCGCGCGCCTGATCAACAAGACGCTGTCCGCGCGCCTCGACCCGGACGGCAAGCCGATCCCGCTGATCGCGGAAACGGGCGGCCAGAACGCGATGATCGTCGACTCGTCGGCGCTCGCGGAGCAGGTCGTCGCGGACGTGATGCAGTCGTCGTTCGACTCGGCCGGTCAACGGTGTTCGGCGTTGCGCGTTCTGTGTTTGCAGGACGATGTTGCGGACCGCACGCTGACGATGCTGAAGGGCGCGATGCACGAGCTGGCGCTCGGCAACCCCGACCGGCTGTCGACGGACGTCGGCCCGGTGATCGACGGTGAAGCGAAGCAGACGATCGACACGCACGTCGCGGCGATGAAGGACAAGGGGCACGGCGTCACGCAGCTGCCGGCGCCCGAGGCCTGCGCGCACGGCACGTTCGTGCCGCCGACGCTGATCGAGATCGGCAGCATCGACGAGCTGAAGCGCGAGGTGTTCGGCCCCGTGCTGCACGTGGTGCGTTACCGTCGCAGCCAGCTCGACAAGCTGCTGGAGCAGATCCGCGCGACCGGCTACGGCCTGACGCTCGGCATCCACACGCGGATCGACGAGACGATCGCGCACGTGATCTCGAATGCGCACGTGGGCAACATCTACGTGAACCGCAACGTGATCGGCGCGGTGGTCGGCGTGCAGCCGTTCGGCGGCGAAGGGCTGTCGGGCACGGGCCCGAAGGCCGGCGGCGCGCTGTACCTGCAACGTCTGCTCGCGACGCGTCCGTCGGGCCTGCCGCGTTCGCTCGCGCAGTCGCTGGTGGCGGACGGCGCGGTGGAAGGCGATGCGCGGGGCAACCCGGCGGCGGCGCTGACCACGCTGCGCGACTGGCTGATCGAGCAGCGCGAGCCGGCGCTGGCCGCGCGTTGCGACGGCTATCTGGCCCAAGTGCCGGCCGGTGCGACCGCGGTGCTGAGCGGCCCGACGGGCGAGCGAAACACGTATACACTCGGCCCGCGCGGCACGGTGTTGTGGGTTGCGGCAAGGCCGGGCGGTGCGGGTGCGCAGTTCGCGGCGGTGCTGGCGACCGGTAACCGCGCGCTGTTCGCGGGCGCGGCCGGCGAGGCGCTGGTCGCCGCGCTGCCGGCGTCGCTGAAGGCGCATGCGGCCGTGCGCAAGCAGGCCGACGCGCCGTTCGACGCGGTGCTGTTCGAAGGCGACAGCGACGAACTGCAGACGCTCGTGAAGGACGTCGCGCAGCGGCCGGGCCCGATCGTGTCGGTGCAGGGCGTGTCGGTGGGCGCGTTCGAAAACGGCGACGCGGAAGATTACGCGCTGGAACGGCTGCTGACGGAGCGCTCGGTGAGCGTGAACACGGCGGCGGCGGGCGGCAATGCGAATTTGATGACGATCGGCTGATCATCCTTGCCGTTCGGATCAAACAAAGGAAGCGGCAAGGCGATCCCGAAGCCGCTCCATTTACCCTGGTACCAAGGAGATGCTATGCAACACACGATGAAAAAGCTGGCAGGCGCGACGTTTGTCGCCGTCATGTCGCTGGCGGGGACGGCCCATGCGGATGACGTGAAGATCGGTTACGCAGGGCCGATGACGGGTGCGCAGGCGCACTACGGCAAGGATATGCAGAACGGGATCGTGCTCGCGATCGAGGATTTCAACGCGACGAACCCGAAGATCGGCGGCAAGCCGGTGAAGTTCGCACTCGACACGCAGGACGACCAGGCTGACCCGCGCACCGGCACGACGGTTGCGCAGAAGCTCGTCGACGACGGCATCAAGGGCATGCTCGGCCACTTCAACTCGGGCACGACGATCCCGGCCTCGCGCATCTACGCGAACGCGGGCATCCCGGAAATCGCGATGGCGACGGCGCCGGAATACACGCAGCAGGGTTACAAGACGACCTTCCGCATGATGACGTCCGACACGCAGCAAGGCTCGGTGGCCGGCACGTTCGCGTCGAAGGATCTCGGCATGAAGAAGATCGCGATCGTCGACGACCGCACGGCCTACGGCCAGGGTCTCGCCGACCAGTTCGAGAAGGCCGCGAAGGCCGGCGGCGCGACGATCGTCGACCGCGAATTCACGAACGACAAGGCTGTCGACTTCAAGGCAATCCTGACCAAGCTGAAGGCTGCGAAGCCGGACCTCGTCTACTACGGCGGCGCGGATTCGCAGGCTGCACCGATGGTCAAGCAGATGAAGACGCTCGGCATCACCGCTCCGCTGATGAGCGGCGAAATGGTGAAGACGCCGACGTTCCTGAAGATCGCGGGCAACGCGGCCGACGGTACGATCGCTTCGCTGGCAGGTCTCCCGCTGGAAGAAATGCCGGGCGGCAAGACGTACGCGGACAAGTACAAGAAGCGCTTCGGCGAAGAAGTGCAGACGTACTCGCCGTATGCGTACGACGGCGCGATGGCGCTGTTCAACGCGATGAAGAAGGCCGATTCGACCGATCCGGCGAAGTACCTGCCGCTGCTCGCGAAGACCGACATGGCCGGCGTGACGTCGACGCACGTCGCGTATGACGCGAAGGGCGACCTGAAGAACGGCGGCATCACGATGTACAAGGTCGAGAAGGGCGAGTGGAAGCCGCTGAAGAGCATCGGCGGCAAGTAAGCAGCCGGTGACATGACGCGCGGGCAGCGGCGAATGTCGCAGCCCCGTCGATCATGCGAAAAAGCCACCGGGCCGTCGGGCCGGGTGGCTTTTTCTTTTTCCGTGGCCGGGCCAGCAACTATTCGCGACGCACGCGCAGCAGGAACTTCTGCAGCTTGCCGGTCGGCGTGCGCGGCAGCGCCTGCGCGAACGTGAATTCGCGCGGGATCTTGTACGCGGCGAGCCGCGCGCCGCAGAACGCGCGCAGCGCGTCCGCGTCGGGCACGCTGCCCGCGCGCAGGACCACGTGCGCGACGACCGTCTCGCCCCAGTCGGGATGCGGGACGCCGACGACGGCCGCCTCGGCGATGTCCGGGTGCGCGCCGAGCACGTCCTCCACTTCCTTCGAATAGACGTTTTCGCCGCCGGTCACGATCATGTCCTTCAGCCGGTCGACGATGAACAGGTAGCCCTCCTGATCGATCCGCGCGATGTCGCCGGTGCGATACCAGCCGTCCGGCGCGAACGCGGCGCGTGTCGCGGCCGCATCGTCGAGATAGCCGAGCATCATGCTGTCGGTCTTCAGCCAGATTTCGCCGGTCTCGCCCGGCTGCGCATCGATGCCGTCCATCCGCACGACGCGCAGGTCGACGCCCGGGCCGCCCGTGCGGCCGATCGAACCGGCCTTCGCGACCTGCTCGTCCGGATACAGCGTCGTGCCGGCCGGGCCCGCCTCCGTCATGCCGTACACCTGGAAGAACGCGTCGCTGCGATACGCGCGCGCGAGCCGCTCGGCCTGCGCGGGGCCGATCGGGCCGCCGCCGTACAGCCAGGCGCGCACGCTCGACAAGTCGAACGCCGCGAAGCCGTCGATCGTGTCGAGCGGCAGCAGGTACGACACCGGCGCGCCGAAATACAGCGTCACGCGCTCGCGTTCGATGGCCTGCAGGAATCGCAGCGGATGGTATTCGCGCAGCAGCACGACGGTGCCGCCCGCATACAGCGTGCCGCCGAACCAGTTGTTCAGCGGCGACGAATGCCAGATCGGCATCGCCATCAGCGTGCGCTCGTTGCGGCCGATGCCGATTGCGAGTGCCGCCTGCATTGCCGCGAGCGTCACGGTGCGGTGGCTGTGCACGCAGCCTTTCGGGTGGCCGGTCGTGCCGGACGTATAGAGGATCTGCGCGATGTCGCCGTCGGCCGGCTCGATGCCGGCGAGGCCGTCCCGCGTCGCGCACAGCGTGTCGAAGCACGGCACGCCGTCGAGCTCGCCTTCGGTCACGAGCCGCCTCGCGGGATGCACGAGGCGTTCGATCACCGGCGCGAGCGCCACGTCGAACAGCAGCGCCTTGCTGCGGCTGTGTTCGAGCACGTAGTCGACTTCCGGCGCCTGCAGCTTGTGATTGATCGGCACGAACGTCGCGCCGAGCCGCCATGCGCCGAACATCAGGTCGACGAAGGCCGGCGTGTTGAAGCACATCGCGGCGACGCGGTCGCCGGCCGCGATGCCGAGCGCGCTCAGCACGGCCGCCGCGCGGTGCGAGCGCTCGCGCGCGGCGGCATAGGTGATCGTCTCGGATTCGCTGACGAGGAACGGCTTGTCGGGCGTCGCACGGGCGGCGCGGTCGAGGGCGGCGACGAGGTTCATCATCAGGGCTCCGGGCGGGCGAACGAAGGCGAACTGGGCCTTGCTAAGCGATCCGAAACGACATCAGGCCGGGTACGCGCGCTGCAGCAGCGCAGCGAAGCCGATGTTCACCCGGTCCAGATAGGCGAACGTGTAGCACAGCAGCAGGAGCGGCAGCAGGCGCCAGTTCAGCTTGCGATACAGGGCCTGCACGGGGGCGCTGTCCTGGGCCGCCGGATGGC
>NZ_JAAGPM010000216.1:0-9022 GCF_017104865.1 Burkholderia sp. Ac-20349 | reverse complement strand
TGCAACCTCGACCTGCCGTTCTCGCACGTCGAGGCCGCGCACGGCATCCGCTTCGCCGATCATTTCGCGCGCGAACTCGACGCACTGCGCCCGTTCGAGCGCGACGGGCTGCTGACGATCGCGGCCGTGCGTTCGCGTTTGTTCGACGTCACCGCACCGCCCGCGCCACCACCCACTGCCCCGCCGATCACGGTGCCCGTGCTGCCGCCAACCGCGTTGCCGACCGCCGCGCCGGCAACGCCACCCAGCGCGCCGCCCAGTGCGTTGCTCGTGTCGCCTGCCACGGCCGGCACCGACGCCACCGCCGCCGCACCGACCACCACGGCCATCCCTGCCAATTTCTTCAGCATCTGTCTACCCTCTCCGATTGCGAGATATCGATGGGCGAATCTAGCACTTTTCCGGCAAACCCAACGTAATGAAGCGTTAAATTGGGCATTGCCCTGGCCGGAGCGCAAGCTTTCGCGGATTCAGGTGGCCGGATTCCGGATCGTGGAACCGCGCGAGATAGCGCGTGCCGCCCGGCCATTCAGGCATGTCGCCATGGCCGATCACGCGCAGTCGATCGTAGTCCCGGCGTTCGGCCGCTTCGTCGCGGGCCTGCGCGGGCCTGCGCGAGCATCGCGACGCGCCGCGGCCGCCCCGCCGCCTACCGGCTGCCGGGCCGGTAGGCGATGTCGAAACCGTGACGCGCCGGCAGTTCGCGCACCTCGGCCGCGGCCCGACGCATGCTGTCCCGCAGCAGGGGCGCGCCGTCGCGGCCGAGCGAGTTCCTCCCGTCATAAAAATGAAAGGTTGCCCGTGTGCCGGCACGCCCGCTGCGCCGGCAGCACAGCGCCGCGCCACCGTCTGTGTCTTTTTCCATGGGCGGTCCCGGACGATAATGAACGCGTCATCCCTGCAGCACGACAACACGCGCCGCGAGAATCGACGCACACCGCAACCGCGCAAGGAGGGCCTCCTGCATGACCACACCATTCAGGCTGGGCGACCACGTCCGGTGGAATTCGGAGGCCGGCTACGTGACCGGCACGATCATCGCGATCCACACCGCGGACTTCGACTACAAGGGCCACCGCCATCGCGCATCGCCCGACGATCCGCAGTACGAGATCAAGAGCGATCGCACCGACCACATCGCCGCGCACCGCGGCCGCGTGCTCGAGCGCATTGCGGGCAAGGACGACGCATGACGCTCCCGTTCTATACGATCGGCCATTCGAACCGCACGCTCGACGAATTCGTCGACATGCTCGGCGCGGTCGATATCGCGCTGCTCGCGGATATCCGCAAAATGACGCGTTCGCGTACCCATCCGCAATTCAACGAAGCGACGCTGCCGGACGCGCTGGCTGCAACCGGCATCGCCTACGAGCACATCGCCGAGCTCGGCGGCCTGCGCGGCAAGTCGCACGACGTGCCCGACGACGTCAACGACTTCTGGACCAACCAGAGCTTTCACCGCTACGCCGATTACGCGCTGTCACCCGGGTTTCGCGACGGCCTCGACCGGCTGATCGCAGACGGGCATCGGCAGCGCTGCGCGATCATGTGCTCGGAAGCGGTGTGGTGGCGCTGCCACCGTCGCATCGTGTCCGACTACCTGATCGCGCGCGGCGAAACGGTGCTGCACATCATGGGCCGCAACCGCGTGGAACCCGCACACCTCACGGCGGGCGCGGTCATCCGGCCCGACGGCTCGATCGTCTATCCGGACGTCGAAAGCGGCACCGCCACACCGGAAGCCGGCACGCCACCGCACGCGTGACGTCGCCCGCACGGCCGCGCACCCGCGTCGGCTTCCGACCATCGCGATCTGCATTATCATCGGGCCTCCACCGCGCCTGCCCGCCTCCGGCAAGCGGGCCCCGCCACCTCGCCCGTTGCACCCCATGCTCACTCTCGTCATCGTCGCCGGCTTGTGGGCCGGACTGCAGAACGCCCTCGCGGGCGGCGGCTCGTTCGTCACGCTGCCCGCCCTGATCGTGTCGGGCATGTCGCCGCTCGCGGCGAACATCACGTCGACGGTCGCGCTGTTTCCCGCGCAGGTCACGACCGGCTGGGCGAGCCGCAACATGGTGCGCGGCGTGGGCAAGCTGTCGTTTCGCACGCTGTTCTTCATCAGCGTGGTCGGCGGTGCGCTCGGCGGGCTGCTGTTGCTGAAAACCCCGTCGTCGATCTTCTCGCGCCTCGTGCCGTGGCTCGTGCTGTTCGCGACGATCGTGTTCGCGTGGGGCAGCATTTTCCGCAAGCCCAGCGAAGGCACGGGCCACCTCGGCACCGTCCCCGCAGCGCTCTCGCAGTTCATGATCGCGATCTACGGCGGCTACTTCGGCGGCGGGCTCGGCTTCCTGATGATGGCCGTGCTGACGATGGCCGGCCTGTCGCCGCGTCACGCGATGTCGACGAAGAACGCGCTCGCGGGCGTGATGAACGCATCGGCCGTCGTGCTGTTCCTGACGTCGCCGCACCTGCACTGGGGCTCGGCACTTGCGCTCGGCGGCGGCGCGATCGTCGGCGGGCTGCTCGGCACGTGGGCGCTGCAACGCGTGAACGAACGCATCCTGCGGATCGGGATCGTCTGCATCGGCGCGGTGCTGACCGTCGGGCTGTTCGTCAAGCCGATCTGATGCACGCCCCTTGCCGCCGCAGCAGCGGCAATTGATGAGCAAACCGCAAGACGTCTTTCGCATATCTCGTTTGCCGTGACGGCGGTGTCCGCCCACAATCGGGGATTGCCGTCGTCATCGCCCGCTCGCGGGCACCGACCGGCACTTCGCGGCCGTCATTCCGATTCACCGCCGGCGGCCCGGCCCATCGCGTCACACACGCTCCCTCGCCATCGGCGCCCTGTGCGGCGGCAGAACGCCTGCCGACGCACCGCCCGATGCGTTCCCGGCCGACAGGCCAACAATAAAAAGAGGTAGGAGATGCAGGACAACTCGTTGAGGCAGAGCCTCAAGCAACGGCACATCACGATGATCGCGCTTGGCGGCGTGATCGGCGCGGGCCTGTTCGTCGGCTCCGGCGCCATCATCGCGACCGCCGGCCCCGCGGCGATCCTGTCGTACCTGATCGGCGGCGTGATCGTCACGCTGGTCATGTTCATGCTCGGCGAAATGGCCTCCCGCAATCCCGACAGCGGGTCGTTCTCCACCTACGCGAGCAGCTATCTCGGCGAATGGGCCGGCTTCGCGGTCGGCTGGCTGTACTGGTTCAAGTCGATGATGACGATCACCGTCGAGGCGATCCTGCTCGGCGCGATCCTCCACGATTTCCTGCCGTGGCTGCCCGTGTGGGCCGGCGCGCTGTTCATGCTCGTCACGCTGATCGCGAGCAACGCGTACTCGGTCCGCTCGTTCGGCGAAGCCGAATACTGGCTGTCGTTTGCCAAGGTCGCGACGATCATCGTGTTCATGGCGCTCGGCGCATCGATCCTGCTCGGCTTCCAGCCGCGCATTCCCGCGCCCGGGCTCGTGAATCTCACGGATCACGGCGGCTTCATGCCGAACGGCATCTCGCCCGTGCTCGCCGGCGTGATGGTCGTGATCTTCTCGCTCGGCGGCAGCGAAATCGCGGCCGTCGCGGCGGGCGAATCCGAGAACCCGAGCAAGAACGTGATCCGCGCGATCAAGAGCGTGATCGTGCGCGTGATGGTGTTCTACGTCGGCTCGGTGTCGATCCTGATCCTGTGCATGCCGTGGACCGACAAGGCCAACCTGAAATCGCCGTATGTATCGCTGTTCAACATGGCCGGCTTCACGAGCGCGGCCGTCGCGATGAAGATCGTGCTGTTCGTGTCGTTCATGTCGGTGATGAATTCGTTCCTGTTCTCGAACTCGCGCATGCTGTTCTCGCTCAGCCAGCGCGGCCACGCGCCCGCGATGTTCGGCCGGACCAACGCGAAAGGCGTGCCGATGAACGCGCTCGTGCTGTGCCTGGCGATCTGCGTGTCGATCCTCGGCATTCACTTCGTGAGCGGCGGCGACCTGTTCCTGATGCTCGCGAAGAGCAGCGGCGCGTTCGTGATGATCGTGTGGATCTTCATCATCGTCGCGCACTTCGCGATGCGCCGGCAGGAGAAGCACGTACCACGCGATCCGCAGGCGTTCCGCGCGTGGTTTTATCCGGTGTCGAACTGGATCGCGCTGCTGGCGCTGGTCGCCGTGCTCGGCTCGCAGGCGTTCAACCCGGATTCGCGCTTCCAGTTCTGGTTCACGGTATTGACGGCGCTTGCGATCGTCGCGGCGTATTTCCTGCGCCGCAAACCGGCACAACTCGGCGACACGGCCGGCGCGAAGCTGCGCTGACCGTTACCCTCGGCGAGCGAGCGGCACGCCGGCGTGCCGCCGCTCAGTCGCCTAGCTGCTTAGCCGCTCAGCCGAACGGCCGCACGCCGATCAGCCAGCCGTGCAGGAACAGCGCGAAGACGGCCCACACGACGAGCCCGGCCACGATCGCCACGGCATCGCCCGACAGCTTGCCCGCCGGATAGCGGACGCCATCGCGGCGGTCACGCGCGCGCCACACGACGAAATCGACGAGCGACCACACGAAGAACGCACCGAACAGCACGACAGCGTGCAGCGTGCCGTTCGCGAGCAGGTGCGCGATCGCCCACACCGCCACGCCGGCCACCATCGGATGGCCGACCAGCGTCTTGATGCGGTTGCCGGGCACGTAGGAGGCGGCGATCAGCACGAAGGCGATCGCGGTCAGCATGCCGGTGAGGTGGCGCACACCGACGGGCGACACCCACAGCAGCGTCGCGCCCTGGCGCGCCATGCCGTACCCCCAGATGATCAGCACGAAACCGACGATCGATGCGATCGCATAGGGGCCCTTCCAGCGTTTCTCGCCGATCCGCGCGATCGTCGCCGACCGCCAGCCGTCCGCGACGATCCGGATCGAGTGCACACCGAGGAAGATCGCTAAACCGAGAATCAGGACGAGCATCGGTTGTCTCCGTCTGGAATGATGAGTGGGGAAGCGTCCCGCACGGCGTACGATGCGCCGTTCGCGGGGCCGGCGGCGAGGCCGGCACGGGTCGCGCCAGGCACGGGTGCGACCCGCGCCGATCATAAACGCCGAGGCCGCCGTTGTGAAGCATGGGGATGTGCGGTGCGGCAGGCCGGAGGGCTTTGCGCACCTGTGCGGTGCGCGCCGCCAGACATCGCGCGCCGCGCGCCATGCGTATCGGCCGGCGTTCGAGATCGAAAGAAAGGAAAACGAAATGCGCGAAGCTGTCGCTTCGCTCGATCGGTATTAAGTTTGCTTGCGTTTCGCCGGTGGGTTCGGTGCCGGCTTTGCTATCGGTTTCGCTGTCGACTTTGCTGCTGGTTTAGCTACCGGTTTTGCTGCTGGTTTCGCTGTCGGCTTTGCCGCCGGTTTAGCTGCCGGTTTCGCTGTCGGTTTAGCCGCTGGTTTCGCTGCCGGTTTTGCCGCTGGTTTCGCTGCTGGTTTTGCTGCCGGTTTAGCCGCCGGTTTCGCTGTCGGTTTCGCCACCGGCTTCGTCGTCGGTTTCGCTGTCGGCTTTGCCGCCGGCCTCCCCACCGATTTCGCCACCGGCTTGTCAGTCCGCGTCCCCGCCGCCTTCCCTTCCGCTGCCGGCTTCGCCACCGCCCTAGCCTTGCGCTTCGGCGGCCCCGCCAGCAACGCCGCGCGATACGCGCTGCGGCACCAGTCGAACAGCGCGCCGGCGTCCTCGAGCACGTCGGCCGGCGTTTCGTAATAGCCGTCGAGCGAAACCGTGCGCGTCGGCCGCTCGTACGAGAACGGCCCCATCCCCGCCGCGACGAACGCCGGACGGTTCACGTCATCCACACGCAGGAACAGCGACCCGCGCGACATGAAGCCGAACATCACGCCGTCGAGCCGCATCGCCGCACCGCTGAAGAACCGCACAACCGTAACGTTGCCGAGCGGCGCGAGCTGATACGCGATCTCCTCGCCGTGCGCCTTCTCCGACTGCCAGCTCATGCGCGCCCCGTGCAGCGCTGCGTCCACGCGTCGAGCGCCGCGTCGTCGAAGCCGACTGCCGCCGCGCTCTCGCGAATCTGCCGCCACGTCGCGCGGTCGACCGGAATGCCGCCGGCACCGCGCGCCGCGCGGCTGGCCTCTTCCGGTTCGCCGGGTACCTGCACCGGCGCATCGCCGGCCTGCGGCGACGCCTTCGCCCACGCGACGAACGCATCGGCTTCACGCTCGGCATCGGCCGCATCGAATGCGTTCGGATCGATCAGCACCGACAGCATCCCGTTGACGATCGCGCTCGTCTTCTGCAGCGTGTCACCATAGGTCGTATGCCCGCCGACGAGCGCGCCGCCGAAAATCTCGCACATCGCCGCCAGCGCATAGCCCTTGTGCAGCCCGAACGGCAGCAGCGCGCCGAACGGCTGCTCGTGCATCACGGCCGGATCGTCGGTCGGCTGGCCGCGATGGTCGATCAGCGACCCGGCCGGCACGCGCTTGCCCTGGTTGTACGCGACGCGCGTCTTGCCGTACGCGATCGCGCTCGTCGCGAAATCGAGCAGCAGCGGCGGCCTGCCCGCACGCGGATACGCGGCACAGAACGGATTCGTGCCGAAGCGCGGATCGGTGCCGTGCAGCGGCGCGACCAGCAGGTCGCCCGGCACGTTGACGAAGTGGAACGACACGAGCCCCGAGCGCGCGCACTGCTCGGCCCAGTGCCCGATGCGGCCAAGGTGATGCACGTCACGCAGCCCGATCGCGCAGATGCCCATGCGTCGCGCGCGCTCGATCCCCTCGACCATCGCCTCGAACGCGATCACCTGGCCGAAGCCGCGCCCGCCGTCGACCGTCAGCACCGCACCGCCGTCGCGGACGATCGACGCATGCCCGTTCAACTGCAACTGCCCTTCCCGCCACGACGCGACGTAGTTCGGAATCATCCCGATCCCGTGCGAATCGTGGCCCGCGAGATTCGCGCCGACCAGATGATCGGCGACGAGCGTTGCTTCGCGCTCGCTGCTGCCCGCCCGTTCCCAGAGTGCCGCGACGAATGCATGCAGCAGTTCGGCGCGCATGCGCAGCGGTTCGGTATCGGGCGTCGGCAGTGCGGTCATCGGCAAGGCTCCGTCAGGTCGGGTCGGGCAGTCGTCACGCTCAGCGCGCGGTCGCGATCACGTCCGCGACCGCCGCCGTCAACTTCTTCGCGTACGGCACGTGCAGGAATTCGTTCGGACCGTGCGCGTTCGACTTCGGCCCGAGCACGCCGCACACCATGAACTGCGCGGACGGGAAACCCTCCTGCAGCACATTCATCAGCGGGATCGTGCCGCCGAGGCCCATGTACGCGCAGTCGGCGCCGAAGTGGCGGCGCGACGCGGCATCGAGCGACGACGCGAGCCACGGCGCGAGATCCGGTGCGCTCCAGCCGGTCGCGGCACCCGCGTCCGGCTTGAACGTGACCTTCGCGTTGTACGGCGGATCGAGTTCGAGCAGTTCCTTCAGCTGCTGCACGGCCTGCGCGGCGTCGACGAGCGGCGGCAGGCGCAGCGACAGCTTGAACGCGGTGCGCGGACGCAGCACGTTGCCGGCATCCGCCAGCGCCGGCATGCCGGCCGCGCCCGTCACCGACAGCGACGGACGCCACGTCGAATTCAGCAGCGCCTCGCGCGGATCGGTCGTGGTCGGCAGCACCGGCTTGCCGTCCGCGCCGCACGCCCACGGCAGCCCCTTCCACACGGCGTCGCCGAGGATCGACGCGGCCGCGTCGGCTTCGCGCACGCGGCTGTCGGGAATCTCGCAATGGAACACGCCCGGCAGCAGGTTGCCGTTCTTCGCGTCTTCGAGGCGCTCGAACAACTGGCGCATCACGCGGAAGCTCGACGGCGCGATGCCGCCGAAGACGCCCGAGTGCACGCCTTCCTCGAGCACCTCGACCTGCAGGTCGCCGGACACGAGCCCGCGCAGCGACGTGGTGAGCCACATCTGGTCGTAGTTGCCGGCGCCCGAATCGAGGCACACGACGAGCGACACCTGGCCGAGCCGGTCGCGCAGCGCGTCGACGTACGGCAGCAGGTCGTAGCTGCCCGACTCCTCGCAGGTCTCGATCAGGCCGACGCAGCGCGGCCGCTCGATGCCCTGCTCGTCGAGCGCGCCGAGCGCCGCGAGGCTCGCGTAGATCGCATAGCCGTCGTCCGCGCCGCCGCGGCCGTACAGCTTGCCGTTCTCGTACTTCGGCGTCCACGGGCCGAGGTCCGCGCGCCAGCCGTCGAATTCGGGCTGCTTGTCGAGGTGGCCGTACAGCAGGATCGTGTCGGTGCTGCCCGAACGCGTGGCGGGCGATTCGAAGAAGATCACCGGCGTGCGGCCCGGCAGGCGCACGATTTCGAGCTTCAGGCCCTTCACGGGCTGCCGCTCGGCCCACTGCGCGGCATCGGTGACCACCCGCTCGAGATAGCCGCGCTTCGCCCAGTCGGGGTCGAATGCGGGGCTCTTCGCGGGGATCGCGATGTAGTCGGTCAACGCGTGGAGGATTTCATCGTTCCACTTGCGCTCGATGAAGGTAACGAGCTTGTCATGGTCGAGGACGGGGGTAGTGTCGACGGAGGTCATGGTGGGGGTGCCTGGATCGGGCTGACGAAAACCCAGATCATACGCCGATGCACCCGCGCCGGCGCCCCCTTCCTGGTCGTTCAGACCGCCTGCGGGAACGCGTCGCGCAGCCCTGCCGCGCACGCCAGCGCGTCGCGCCACAGGCGCCGCGTCAGTTCGCCCGCCTCCTCTTCACGCGCGAGCGCCGCAGCCTCGCCCGACCACAGCAGCGAGAAGTCGTCGCGGCCTTGCCGCTCGAACGCGCCGCGCAGCGGATCGACCGCGGCCGTCGCGGGCGGGAACGCCGGCGCGAGCGCGCTCAGCGGCCCCTGCTCGCGCATGAAGCGGGTCAGCAGCCCGCGCGCGGGGCGGCCCGTGTACAGGTTGGTCATGCGCGTGCCGTCGTCGCGCGCGGCACGCACCGCCGCGCGATGCTGCGCCGAGCGGCCGGCCTGCGGCGTCA
>NZ_JAAGPM010000215.1:0-9347 GCF_017104865.1 Burkholderia sp. Ac-20349 | reverse complement strand
CGCTGGCCTCGGGCGCCGCCCAGGCCCAGGCCCAGGCGCCGCGCGACGCTCACGCGATCCTGAGCCAGACATGCGCGGCGTGTCACGCGGCCGAGTCGAAGGATTCGTGGAGCCGCATCAGCCATCAGCGCAAGACGCCGGAAGGCTGGCTGATGACGATCGCGCGGATGCAGACGATGCACGGCCTCACGATCAGCGACGACGAACGACGCATTCTGGTGAAGTACCTGTCGGATACGCAGGGCCTCGCGCCGTCGGAGACGAAGGATTTCCGTTACGCGCCCGAGCGCCGCCTGAACACGCAGGAGACCGTCGGCAACGAGGAGTTCAAGCAGATGTGCGCGCGTTGCCACTCGGCCGCGCGCCCGCTGCTGCAGCGCCGCCCGGTCGCCGAATGGGACAAGCTCGTGAACTTCCACCTCGGGCAGTGGCCGTCGATCGAGTATTCGGCGATGGGCCGCGACCGCGACTGGTTCAAGATCGCGCTCACCGACATGGCGCCGCTGCTCGCGAAGGACTACCCGTACAACAGCAGCGCATGGACCGCGTGGAAGCAGCACCATCCGCCCGCGACCGCGCTGGCCGGCACGTGGAGCTTCGGCGGCCACATGCCGGGCAAGGGCGATGCGTACGGCACGATGACCGTGAAGGGCGGCGCGGGCGACCGCTTCGACGTCGAGCTGAAGGGCCGCTTCGCGGACGGCAGCCCGCTCGTCGGCACCGGCACCGCGACGCTTTATACCGGCTACGAATGGCGGGCGAGCGTGAAGGTCGGCGACACGACGATGCGTCAGGTGCTGATGGCGAGCGACGGCACGCTGCGCGGCCGGATGTTCGACGATGCGCACGACGAACGCGGCCTCGACTTCAGCGCGGCGAAGCTCGGCAACGCGCAGATCGTGGCGGTGCAGCCGGCTTACGTGAAGGCGGGCGAGGAGACCGACGTGACGATCGTCGGCGCGAACCTGCAGGGCACGCCTGCGTTCGGCACGGGCGTGACGGTTGCATCGGTGCTCGAGCGCACGCCGGAATACCTGCGGGTGCGCGTGAAGGCCGCCGACGGCAGCGCGGCCGGCGCGCGCCGGGTGAGCGTCGGCGCCGCGCATGCGGACGGCTTCGCGGTCTATCGCGAGATCCACGACGTGAAGGTCGAACCCGACTACGCGGTCGCGCGCATCGGCGGCAACGGCGGCTCGACGCCGAAGGTCGAAGGGCGTTTCGACGCGGTGGCATGGGGTGTCGACGGCGCGGGCAAGCCGTTCCGCATCGGCGTCGTGCCCGCGCAATGGTCGGTCGCCCCGTTCGACGATCAGTCGAAGGGCGATCGCGACACGCAGTTCGCCGGCACGATGCAGGCGTCGACCGGCATCTTCACGCCGGGTAACGCGGGCCCGAACCCCGCGCGCCGAATGGGCACCAACAACACGGGCAACCTGAACGTCGTCGCGACGGTGACGGACGGGGCACGCACGGTGACGGGCACCGGGCGCATGATCGTCGGCGTGCAGCGCTGGAACAACCCGCCGCTGCCCTGACCGGTCCGCCTGTCCGCACGCCGGGCCGCGACGCGGCCCGGTCCGAATCCGACGAACGCAAGGAGAATCCGATGAGCGCCATGCTGAACGTGGTCGAACGCAACGTGCACGAAGTGCGCGTCGACGACGAGCGCCTGATGTTTCATGTGCCGAGCAGCTCGCTGTTCGCGGCCGATCGCGTGACGGCCGACATCATCGACGCGCTGCGTGCGAGCAGCTGCACGGCCGATGAGCTGTTCGCGCGGCTGGCCGGTCGCTCGCCGCACGGCGAACTCGCCGAGACGCTCGGCGAGCTGATGGCCCTCGAGGTCGTCAGCGACGGCTCGCCGCTCACGCCCGAGATCGCGGTGAAGCGCGTCGAGCGCACCGCGATCGACACGGTCGTGCTGAACGTGAACACCGGCTGCAACCTGAGCTGCACGTATTGCTACAAGGAAGACCTCGACACGCCGTCCGCGGGGCGGCGGATGGACATCGACACCGCGAAGGCGTCGGTCGAGATGCTGCTGAAGGAATCGCCCGACCTGCCGCGCTACACGGTCGTGTTCTTCGGCGGCGAGCCGCTCAGCAACCGCAAGCTGATCGAGTGCATGGTCGAGTATTGCGAGCTGCGCTTCGGCGCGCTCGGCAAGCAGGTCGAGTTCGTGATGACGACCAACGCGACGCTGCTGACCGAGGAGGTCGTCGACTGGCTCGACGCGCATCGCTTCGGGCTGTCGGTCAGCATCGACGGGCCGCGCTCGATCCACGACCTGAACCGCCGCACGGTCGGCGGCGCGGGCACCTACGACGTCGTGCGCCGCAAGGCCGAGATGCTGCTCAAGCGCTACCGCAGCCGCCCGGTCGGCGCGCGCGTGACGCTGACGAGCGGCGTGACCGACATCGAAGGCATCTGGGATCACCTGTTCAACGAACTCGGTTTTGCGGAAGTCGGCTTCGCGCCGGTCACGTCGGGACAGCTCGATACCTTCAACCTGCAGACCGATGAACTCGCGCAGGTGTTCGCGAACATGAAGGCGCTCGGCCGGCGCTACCTGGCCGCCGCGCTCGAGAACCGCAACATCGGCTTCTCGAACCTGCACCAGCTGATCACCGATCTGCACGAAGGGCACAAGAAGTCGCTGCCGTGCGGCGCGGGGCTCAAGATGCTCGCGGTCGATCACAAGGGCGACCTGAACCTGTGCCACCGCTTCACCGGCTCGGCGCTGCCGACTTTCGGCAACGTGCATGAGGGCGTCGCGCAGGCGGAGCTCAACGACTTCCTGTCGCAACGCCTCGAGCGCAGCGGCACCGGCTGCGAAACCTGCCGGATCCGCAACCTGTGCTCGGGCGGCTGCTATCACGAGAGCTATGCGCGTTACGGCGACCCCGCGCATCCGACCTACCACTACTGCGAGCTGATGCGCGACTGGATCGATTTCGGCATCGAGGTCTACAGCCGGATCATCGCCGGCAACCCGGCGTTCATCGACAACCACATCACTCCGCGCAAGGCGAACTGACATGAAACATCTGAAGCCGCTCAACAACAAGGCGAAAAAGCTCGAGGAGGCCGTGCAGCAGGATCGCCTCGAGGAAGTCGTCGCGATGACGTCCGTCGCGGGCTGCACGTCGACGACCGACCCTGGCTGGGAAACGGACGTGTTCGGCGGGGTCGCGTCGCTGTGCCAGCCGATGGAGGCCGACCTGTACGGGTGCTCCGACCCGTGCTGGTGGCCCGCGCAGGTGCCCGACATGATGAGCACCTATCCCGACTGGAACAAGCACGCGACCGATTCGGGCGCGGACTGGCGCCAGCTCGGCAGCGTGTTCCCCAAAGACAAGTGATCCACCCGGCACCGATCAAGGATTCTCCATGCGATTCACGACACCCCTGAGCCGCGCGCTCCTCGCCGCCGCGCTCGCCTCGGCCGCGTCGCTGTCGGCCGCGGCCGACGGCCCGCTGCAGGCCGGCCACGAGTACCTCGCCGTCACGAACTATCCGAACAACCTGACGGTGATCGACACGGGCACCGACAGCGTCGTCAAGACCTGCTCGCTGCCCGACGCGTTCGGCCCCGGCACGATCCAGATCAGCCCGGACCGCACGCGCGCCTACGTGCTGAACAACCATTACGGCGACCTGTACGGTGTCGATCTCGATTCGTGCAAGACCGTGTTCCATGCGGAGCTCGCGGAAGCCGGCAACGAGCGGGCGCGCGCGATGTTCTCGATCGGGCTGAGCCCCGACGGCAAGGAGATCTACAGCGTCGTCAACCCGACGAAGCTGAACCGCGACAGCTACGAAGTGCAGTCGCCGCGCCTGCAGGTGTACCGCACCGATGGCGGGCTCGACGCGAAGCCGGTGCGTACCTTCCCCGCACCGCGCCAGACGACGATGCTGCAGGCCGCCGACGACGGCTCACTGTTCGTCGTCGGCGCGGACATCTACCGGATGAACGCGCAGACCGGCAAGTACGACGTCGCGGTGCCGCTGCGCAACTGGAAGCGGCCGCTGCACGGCCAGCCGGATGTGCTGTATGTGTGGCCGCAGCAGCGTCCGCAGCATACGTTGAACCTGCTCTATACGGCCGATCGCTTCAAGGACGAGAAGAAGGACCCGGCCTCCGCGCAGACGATGTATGGCTACGTCGACATCGACCTGAAGACGGGCAACGCGACGGTCAAGGATTTCACGCCGGTGACCGAGGTGTACTTCACGGGCGGGCTGTCGCCGAAGGATCCGAACGCGATGTACGGCGTGCTGAACCGGCTCGCGAAGTACGACGTGAAGAACGAGAAGCTGGTCGAGGCCGCGCCGCTTGATCATTCGTACTACTGCCTGTCGTTCAATCGTGAGGGCAGCAAGCTCTACCTCGCGGGCACCTTCAACACCGTCGCGGTGTATGACGCCGATACGCTGAAGAAGCTGAAGGACATTCGCGTGCCGGGCGGCGACATGGCGATCACGACCGCGCAGATGTTCACACGATGATGCACGCGCCGGCCCGCGGGCCGGCGCGGCCGATCAGGAGACACCATGACCACCGCCATCGCCACCGGCGCGCCGCTCGACGGCCTGTCGATCGTGCGGGGCCGCACCGACGTGCCGCTGTCGGATGCGACCGTCGCCACTCTGCTGCACGACACCGCGTCGCGCTTTCCGGCGCGGCCGGCCGTCGTGTTCCGCGAGCAGGGCATTCGCTGGGACTGGCGCACGTTCGCGCACGAGATCGACGTACTCGCGGCCGGCCTCGTCGCACTCGGGATCGAGCCGGGCGACCGCGTCGGCATCTGGTCGCCGAACCGCGTCGAATGGCTGCTCACCCAGTTTGCGACCGCGCGCATCGGCGCGATCCTCGTCAACATCAACCCGGCGTACCGGCTCGCGGAACTCGACTACGCGCTGAACAAGGCCGGTTGCCGCGCGCTGATCGCGGCCGAGCAGTTCAAGTCGTCTAAGTACCTGGAGATGCTGCAGGCGCTCGCGCCGGAACTCGCGCATTGCGCGCCGGGCGAGCTGCATGCCGCGCGGCTGCCGGCGCTGCGCATCGTGATCCGGATGGGCGATGGCCGCACGCCGGGCATGCTGTGCTACCCGGACGTCGTCGCGCGCGGCCGCGACACGCTCGATGTCGCGCGGCTCGATGCGATCGGCGCGACGCTCGCAGCCGCCGATCCGATCAACATCCAGTTCACGAGCGGCACGACCGGCAGCCCGAAGGGCGCGACGCTCACGCACCGCAACGTCGTCAACAACGCGCGCTTCATCGCGATGGCGATGCGGTTCAGCGACCAGGACACGCTGTGCATCCCGGTGCCGCTGTATCACTGCTTCGGGATGGTGCTGGCCGTGCTCGCATGCGTGTCGACGGGCGCGGCGATGGTGTTCCCCGGCGAGGCGTTCGACCCGGTCGCGACGCTTGCGGCGGTGGCCGACGAACGCTGCACGGCGCTGCACGGCGTGCCGACGATGTTCATCGCGGAGCTCGATCATCCGGAATTCGCTCGATTCGACCTGTCGACGCTGCGCACCGGGATCATGGCCGGCTCGCCGTGCCCGATCGAGACGATGAAGCGTGTCGTGTCGCAGATGCACCTGTCGGAAATCACGATCGCGTACGGAATGACGGAAACGAGCCCCGTGTCGTTCCAGAGCTCGACCGACGATCCGCTCGAGAAGCGCACGACGACGGTCGGCCGCGTGCAGCCGCATCTGGAGGTGAAGATCGTCGATCCGGACGGGCGTATCGTGCCGGTCGGCGCGACGGGCGAGCTGTGCACGAAGGGCTATTCGGTGATGCTCGGCTACTGGGAAGACGAAGCGAAAACGCAGGAAACGATCGTCGACGGCTGGATGCACACCGGCGACCTCGCGACGCTCGATGCGGATGGCTACTGCAACATCGTGGGCCGGCTGAAGGACATGGTGATCCGCGGCGGCGAGAACATCTATCCGCGCGAGATCGAGGAATTCCTGTTCCGCCATCCGAAGATCCAGAGCGTGCAGGTGTTCGGCGTGCCCGACGCGAAGTACGGCGAAGAGCTGTGCGCGTGGATCGTGTTGCGCGCGGACGAGCAGATGTCGGAGGACGACGTGCGCGGGTTCTGTCACGGGCAGATCGCGCACTACAAGATCCCGCGCTACATCCGCTTCGTCGACGAACTGCCGATGACGGTGACGGGCAAGGTGCAGAAGTTCGTGATGCGCCAGCAGATGATCGACGCATGGGGGCTGAAAGCCGCCGATACCGCGTAGTACCGGACGGGCGGCCGCCGTGCCGCCCGCTACGCGGCGACAACCACCCGCCGGGCGGCTTTCCCTGCCGCCCCGTCCGCCCGGGGTAAAATGCGCGCCACGCCGCGATGTCGCGCGCGACGGACATCCGCCGTTCCGACGAACGGCGCACGCAAATGCCCGGCGCCCGCACCGGGGCGTTCGAAGCGTCCCCCCGCATGACAAGACCGCGCGAGGCAGCCGGCCGCCCGACAGGCACGCGATCCACGGATCGGCGGCTGCGGCGGCGCCCGGCGCGTCGCCGGCCTCCGATGCCCATCCTGCGCTTTCCCGACCGAACGGCACGCATGCGCCGGATCGTCCGATTCGTCAGATGAATGTCGTGCCGATTTGCCGACGGTGTCCGGCGGTTCGCCGGGATCGTCGCGGGTTCACGCGCGGGCACGCTTCGCAATGGGGTAATGGTTTCGACAGGGTCGAGTGGCGAGTTTTCCATCCAGAACAATGACGGTGAATAGAACAACAGCGTCGCCCGCACGGCGGCGGCGCGCGAAGGTCGGGCTTGGCGTCGGTCTCGGCATCACGCTTTTCGCGGCACAGGCCGCCGCGGCGCAGGGCGACACGCCGGCGCCGGACGCCGAGGCAGCCGGTAGCGCGACGCTGCCGACGATCACGGTGAGCGGCGAGCGCGGCAACGCGCTGCGCGCCCGCAACGCCTCGGTGGCGGGGCTCGACGACACGCCGCTGCGCGACACGCCGGCGTCGGTGAGCGTCGTCACGCGCGCGCAGCTCGACGACCAGCAGGCGAAGCGGCTGAGCGACGTCGTGCGCAACGACGCGTCGGTCGTCAACGACTATGCACCGGTCGGCTATTTCGAAGGCTTTGCGATCCGCGGTTTTCCGGTCGATCTCGCGAGCGCGATCCGGATCGACGGGCTGACGGTGTCCGGCGAGCAGAACGTGCCGCTCGAGAACAAGGAGCGCGTCGAGATCCTGAAAGGGCTCGCCGGTATCGACAGTGGCGTCGTCGCGCCGGGCGGCGTGATCAACTTCGTGACGAAGCGTTCGGCGAACGTCGCGAGCGTGACCGGTGGCGTCGACAGTCGCGGCTCGACGTCGGCGGCCGTCGATCTCGGCCGCCGCTTCGGCCCCGACAACCAGTTCGGCTTCCGGGTCAATGCCGCGAAGGAGAACATGCACTCCTACATCGACGGCACCAACGGGCGGCGCACGTTCGGCTCGATCGCCGCCGACTGGGACATCAGCCCGCGCGCGAGCCTGCAGCTCAACGCCGAATTCCAGCAGTGGATCCAGCGTTCCGCACCCGGCTACCAGCTGCTCGGCGGCACCGTCGTCCCGTCGATCAAGACGACGTCGAAGGCGCTCGGCACGCAGCCGTGGGCGAAACCGGTGACGACCGACGCGCTGAACCTGAACGCGCGCTTCGACTACCAGTTCAACGACGACTGGAAGGCCTATATCGCCGCCGGCCGCAGCCGCACGATGATCGACGACAACAGCGCGTTCGCGTACGGCTGCTCGTATGCGGCGAGCTGCGCGGCCGGTGCGACGTCGCCGTTCTTCTTCGGCGCGAACGGCGACTATGACGTCTACGACTTCCGCAGCCCCGGCGAATATCGTCGCAATGACGACCTGCGTGCGGTCACGACCGGCAAGTTCGCGACGGGGCCGCTGCGGCACGAGCTGACGCTCGGCGTGAGCGTGCAGCGCCGCGTCGTGAGCATGGCCGACGCCGTGTACGACTACGTGGGCAGCGAGAACATCTACGGGCCCGACACGACGTTCTCGCCGTCGCCGAATTCGCCCGGCCCGTCGTATCCGCGCCTCGACGCGTGGCAGTACGGTGTGTTCGGGCTCGACCGGATCAGCATCGGCGAACACTGGCAGGTGCTCGCGGGCGGCAAGGAAGTGCTGCTGCGCCAGCGTAGCTGGAGCAGCCTCGATGGCGACGCGACGCATACCGACCGCTCGGTATTCTTGCCGCAGGTCGCGCTCGTCTACAAGCCGGTGAACGTGCTGTCGCTGTACGCGTCGTACAGCAAGGCGCTGTCGCTCGGCGACCAGGCGCCGGTGCGCGCGACCAACGCGTATGCGTTCCTGCCGCCCGTCGAATCGCACCAGATCGAGGTCGGCGCGAAATACGACTGGCTTGATCGGCTGAGCCTCACGGCGGCCGTGTTCTCGATCAGCAAGCCGTTCCAGTTCGCCGACCCGGACCCGTCGGGCACGAGCTACACGTTCGTGCAGCGCGGCACGCAACGGCACCAGGGGATCGAGCTCGGCGCGGCCGGGCGCGTGACCGAGCGGCTCGGGCTGACGGCCAGCGTCGCGGCGATTCGTGCGCGTGCGTACGATTCGGGTTCGCCGGCGTACGAAGGGCACCAGATCATCAACGTGCCGGCGCTGCGCGCGTCGCTGTATGCGGACTACGCGGTGCCGGGCGTCGCGGGGCTGAACGTGCTGGGCGGCATGGAGTACAGCGCGGCCCGCAATGCGAACGAGGAGGGCACTGCGCGCGTGCCGTCGTGGTTCGTGTTCAATCTCGGCGCGCGCTATACGACGAAGATCGGCGGCCATCGCACGGTGTTGCGCGTGTCGGTGGACAATCTGTTCAACAAGTTCTACTGGCGTGACGCGGGCGAGCAGCAGGGCGATGCGTACCTGTTCCCGGGTGCGCCGCGCACCGCGCGCGTGTCGTTGACCTATGATTTCTGACCGTCCGGAACCGGCTGCGTGACGCGCGGCCCCGGCAGCTAACCTGGAGAGCACAGACGATGTCCCCACTCGAAATCGCCGGCGTGATCGTCAGCGCGCTCGCGATCTGGCTGACCGCGAAGCGGCGCATGCTGTGCTGGCCGGTCGGGCTCGTGTCGGTCGCGCTGTACGGCTGGATCTTCTTCGACGCGAAGCTGTATTCGGACATGCTGCTGCAGGGCGCGTTCGCGGTGCTGCAGGTGTACGGCTGGCAACGCTGGCTCGCGCAGCGCGCGAGCGAGGCCGATGGCGGCGCGGCGCCGGCGGGCGACGTCCCGCCCGTCACATCGGAAGAGCGTCGCGTACGGAAAGAGGGTAGG
>NZ_JAAGPM010000214.1:0-9450 GCF_017104865.1 Burkholderia sp. Ac-20349 | reverse complement strand
CGCAACCGGCGCGCGTGGCCGCCGTCGCGGCTGCCACGTGGCGTCCCAACCGGAGAAAGCCGATGACCGAACGTCAGTCTCCCGACACGAACCCTCCGCACATGGAGCCCGGCGCGCACGACGCGCTGCTGCACGGCGAGCTCGCCCGCGTGAAACGGCGCGGCGTCGAGTTCCCAGCCCGGTACGACGGCGGTCGGGGCAATCGGGGCATTCATCGCGTTCTCCCTGAGCAGGCGCGGCTTCGGTGGGCGTTACGCGGCGAGCAGGCCCACGCGCGTCGTCGGCATCGCGACGAAGCCCGGCAGCGCCTCGATGCGCGCCAGCCACGCCCGCACGTGCGGATACGGTTCGAGCGACACGCCGCCCTCCGGCGCGTGTGCGATGTACGAGTACGCGGCGATGTCGGCGATCGTCGGCTGCGCGCCGGCCGCGAACGGCTTGCCGGCCAGCTCGCGATCGATCACGTCGAGCACCTTCGCGGCCGTCAGCTTGGCGGCCTCCTGGTCGAGCTTCGCGCCGAACACGGTCACGAGCCGCGCGGCAGCCGGCCCCGAAGCGATCGGCCCGGCCGCATACGACAGCCAGCGCTGCACGATCGCCGCGCCGACCGGGTCGTCGGGCAGCCAGTGCGCGTCGCCGTAGCGCTTCGCGAGGTACACGAGGATGGCATTCGAATCGGCGATCACCGTGCCGCCGTCGTCGATCACGGGCACCTGCCCGAGCGGATTGAGTGCGAGGAACGCCGGTTCGCGCTGCGCACCCGCCGCCAGATCGACGTCGACGGTCTCGGACGACAGGCCAAGCAGCGACAGGAACAACCGGACGCGATGCGCGTGCCCGGACAGCAGGAACGAGTAGACGCGGATGGGTGCAGCAGGCTTGTTGGCGGCAGACATGGGAACGCTCCGGTATCTCGCGCCGCCGGGGATCGGCGACGCACAACCGCAGCGTAGCGCTCGCCGTTCGTCGCCAGAAGACGGATAATCGCGGAAACATTATCCTTTCCTATAGGACAATCAACGATGGCCGACTTGCGCGACGTGAACCTGAACCGGCTGGCGATCTTCGTCGCGGTGGTCGACGCCGGCTCGCTGACGGCCGCGGCCGAGCGGCTCGGACTGGCGAAGACGGTCGTCAGCACGCACATGCAGCGCCTCGAATCCGAGGTCGGTGCGAACCTGCTGGTACGCACGACGCGGCGGCTGAGCGTGACCGACGCGGGGCGCGCGTTCTACGACGCATGCCGCGACATCGTGCGCGCCACCGAGAGCGCGCTCGACGCGGTGTCGGCCGACGCGGGGCCGCTGCGCGGCACGCTGCGCGTGAGCGTGCCGATCGACTACGGCGCGCTGGTCGTCGCGCCAGCCGTCGTCGCGTTGCGCGACCGGCATCCGGGGCTCGACGTCGAACTCGTCGCGAACGACCGCGTGGTCGATCTCGTCGCCGACAATCTCGACGTCGCGATCCGCATCGGCCGCCTCGCCGATTCGAACTATCGTGCGGCGCAGCTCGGCACGTACGAGAAATGGCTGGTCGCGAGCCCCGCGTTCGTCGCGCGCCACGGGCGGCCGCACGATCCGGATGCGCTCGCCGCGCTGCCGTTCGTGATGCTGTCGACGTTGCCGCGCCCGCATACGATCGAACTCGAAAACGCGAACGGCGGCAATGCGTCGGTGCGCTGCGTCGCGCCGGTCGTGTCGAACACCGCCACCACGTGCCGCGCGATCGTGCTCGCGGGCGGCGGCTTCGGGCTGCTGACGGATTTCTCGACCGCCGACGACGTCGCGGCCGGCCGGCTCGTGCGGCTGCTGCCGGCGTGGCGCTCGGCGCCGGCCGGGATTCATGCGGTGTATCCGTCGACGCGGCTGCCGTCGTCGAAGGTGCGGGCGTTTGTCGAGGCGATGAAGGCGAGGATCGGGGAGACGGCGGGGGCGCCAACGGCGAAGCGCTCACGCCCTGCTTAGCAAAGAAGACGGCGCGACGGGACGACGCAGCATCTCGTCATACGCGTCGCATGATCCGACCTCCATGACGGCAAGTTCCGCTTCGCCGCTGCCATGGTCCGACTCCAGTCTCGCCAGGCAACAAGCCCGTCACATGAACTTGACGTAGCACGCCTTCTTCTCGACCTGTTCCCGCTTGAATCCGCTGTCGGCCATGCACGCTTCGTATTCGTCGGGCAGCGGCTTCAGATTGAAGATCCGCTGGTCGAGCGCGGTGGGCAGGCCATGATCCAGTTCGTCCTGCGCCTCTTCGCAGGTCGCCTTGGCCAGGCTGAGCTTCACGGGCTCCCCGGTAATGACGTTGCGGATCTTTTCATATTCCCCGCTCTTGCAGGCCGCGATGGCCTCATTGAGGTGTCGCGTGTAGACCGCGTCGCGGCATCGATCCCCTTCCTGGTCCCGGTTCTTGAACTTCGCCGCGAAAGTCTGCGACTTCCACACGGTTTCATACGTCGTGGACTCGCTGAACGGCCAGCAGCCGCAGCCCGTCAGCCCCAGGACGGAAACAGCCATCCCCGCCGACGTCATGCGGCGCAACCATCGGTTTCGTACTTCCATAGGTTCCTTGTTATTGATTATCGGCCGTGAATGATCGCGGGCAAGCGGCCCCGTTCCCGCGAATCTACCCCGCCTCCCGCAACGTCCCCAGCAACACCTTCCGGCAACTCGCGATCATCTGCGCCTCCGGATCGCGATAGTCGGTGAGCAGCCACGCCGCGCCGACGTTCGTCATCGCGCCGACGAGCGCGAGCCCGATCAGCCGCTGCTCGGTACGTTCCGCGGGCGTCGTCGCTTCGCGCGACACGCCGATCGCCATGATCAGCTTGCCGAAATCGATCAGCATGCGCTGGTACGTCATGTCGGTGTCCGCGCTCACGCCCATCACCTCGAGCAGCAGCACGCGCGCCGCGCACGGGTCGCGCAGGAACGCGAAGAACGCGGCGAGCCCCGCGTCGACGCTCTCGCGCAGATCGCCGCCGCGCGCGGCCACCGCCCGCGCGACCGCTTCGTGCAACTGCTGCGCGTGATGCAGGTAGGTGTGGCGCAGCAAATCCTCGGTGCTGTCGAACGCCGCATAGAAATAGCGATCGTTCAGCTTCGCTTCCTGGCAGATCGACCGCACGGTCGCCTTGCGGAACCCGACCGTGCCGAACACGCGCGTCGCCGCACGGATCAGCGCGTCGCGCCGCTCGGCGGCCCGTACCTCGGGCGCCACGCCGCCATACGAGCGGCCTCGTTTTTCCGTTTCGAGTGCTTTCTCCATTCCGCTATTTGACATCAGGACACCCGAAAACTAAAGTGGTGACGACCAACACCACATTAGACGTGCCGCCGACGCAGTGCAAGCGGAACAGGAGGAGCGACGGATGAACAGGTTTTCCGGCAAGGTTGCCGCGATCACGGGCGCCGGTTCGGGCATGGGCCGCAGCCTCGCGGTCGAGCTCGCGCGGCGCGGCTGTGAAGTCGCGCTGAGCGACGTCAACGACGTCGGGCTCGCCGGCACGGCGGCCGCCTGCGCGCAGCACGGCGTGCGCGTGAGCACGCGGCGGCTCGACGTGTCCGACCGCGAGGCGGTGTTCGCGTGGGCCGGTTTCGTGCGCGCCGAGCACGGCAAGGTCAACCTGATCTTCAACAATGCGGGCGTGTCGCTGGCCGCCAGCGCCGAGACCGCGCGCGTCGCCGATCTCGAATGGATCGTCGGCATCAACTTCTGGGGCGTCGTGCACGGCACGCAGGCGTTCCTGCCGCACCTGCGCGCGTCGGGCGACGGTCACGTCGTCAACACGTCGAGCCTGTTCGGGCTCGTCGCGATGCCGACGCAAAGCGCGTACAACGCGACCAAGTTCGCCGTGCGCGGCTTCACCGAGGCGCTGCGGATGGAGCTCGAACTCGACGGCGCGCCCGTAAGCGCGACCTGCGTGCATCCGGGCGGCGTCGCGACGAGCATCGTCGACGCGAGCCGCGTCGATACCAGCATCCATGCGCTGACCGGGCAGGACGAAGCGACCCATCGCCGCCAGGCGAACCGCCTGATCAACGCGACGACGGCCGACGACGCCGCGCGGCAGATCCTCGCGGGCGTCGAACGCAATGCGCGCCGCGTGCTCGTCGGCGCCGACGCGCGCCGGCTCGACCGGATCGCGCGCCTGCTCGGCGCCGGCTACCAAAGGCTGATGCTGCGCCACGTGCGCCGCGCCCGTGCCCGCAACCTCGAACGCGCGCACGCCCCGGCTGCGCTCCCGACCACGCCGACCAAGGATCCCGCATGACCTCGACGACGACCGACCGGCGCGACGCGCCGCCCGCCCCCGGCGCCCGTGGCGACAGTTACGACCTCGACGTGCTGATCGTCGGCGCCGGCCTGTCCGGCATCGGCGCCGCGTATCACCTGAAGCAGCGCTGCCCGTATGCGAGCGTGGCGATCGTCGAGGCGCGCGACGCGATCGGCGGCACCTGGGACCTGTTCCGCTATCCGGGCGTCCGTTCGGATTCCGACATGTTCACGCTCGGCTACAGCTTCCGCCCGTGGCACAGCGACAAGGCGATCTCGGACGGCCAGACGATCCTCGACTACATCCGCGACACCGCGCGCGCGTACGGCATCGACAAGACGATCCGCTACGGCCAGAAGGTGGTCGCGGCCGACTGGGACTCGAACCGCGCACGCTGGACGGTCCGCATCGAGCGCACGCGCGACGGCGCGACCGACACGCTCGTCTACACCTGCCGCTTCCTGTTCATGTGCAGCGGCTACTACGACTACGACGCCGGCTACCTGCCCGACTGGGCCGGCATGGACACGTTCGAAGGCAAGCTCGTGCATCCGCAGCACTGGCCGAAGGACCTGTCGTACGCGAACCGGCGCGTCGTCGTGATCGGCAGCGGCGCGACGGCCGTCACGCTGGTGCCGTCGATGGCGGCCGACGCGCAGCACGTGACGATGCTGCAACGCTCGCCGACCTACATCGTGTCGCTGCCCGCGCGCGACAAGATCGCGAATGCGCTGCGCCGCGTGCTGCCGTCGCGGCTCGCACACCGGCTCGTGCGCGTGAAGAACGTGCTGCTGACGATGTACCTGTACAACGTGTCGCGCCGCAAGCCCGACCGGACGAAGCGGTTCATCATCCGCGCGGCCAGCAAGCAGGTCGGGCCTGGCTTCGATGTCGCGAAGCACCTGACGCCGCGCTACATGCCGTGGGACCAGCGCGTGTGCCTCGTGCCGAACGGCGACCTGTTCAAGTCGATCCGCTCGGGCCGCGCATCGATCGTCACCGACGAGATCGAGCGCTTCACGCCGACCGGCCTCAAGCTGAAGAGCGGCCAGCAGCTCGACGCGGACGTGATCGTCACCGCGACCGGGCTGAAAGTGAAGATGCTCGGCGGCGCACGCGTCACGGTCGACGGCCGCGCGGTCGACCTGCCGGACACCGTGTCGTACAAAGGGATGATGTACAGCGACGTGCCGAACCTCGCGTCGTCGTTCGGCTACACGAATGCATCGTGGACGCTGAAGGCCGAGCTGATCGCGCGCTATGTGTGCCGGCTGCTCAACCACATGCGCGCGAACGGCTACGACACCTGCGTGCCGCGGCTCGGCGCCGGCGACCTCGGCGACGTGCCGGCCGTCAACCTGAGCTCGGGCTACATCCAGCGCGCGGCCGGCATCCTGCCGAAGCAGGGGCACAGCAAGCCGTGGAAATTCCACCAGAACTACGTGCTCGATCTTGCATCGCTGAAGTTCAGCGGACTCGCCGATTCGGCGATGCAGTTCGAACGCCGCGCGAAAGCCGGCCCGGCCGCCACGACGCCGGTTGCCGAACCCGCACTCGAAACCCGCTGAGGCCAACATGACCCATACGCTCCATCTGATCCAGAACGTGCTGCTCGGCGTCGTCGCGGTACTCGCCGCGCTTGTGCTGTTTACCGGTTACGTGGCCCGCCGCGTGACGCGCGCGTTTCCGCCCGAAGGCCGCTTCGTCGACATCGGCGGCGACCGCATCCACTACGTCGAATACGGCAACGGGCCGCCGATCGTGTTCGTCCACGGGCTCGCGGGACAACTGCGCAATTTCGCGTACCTGCCGCTCGCGCGGCTCGCGCAACAGCATCGCGTGATCCTCATCGACCGGCCGGGCGCCGGCCGCTCGCTCCGCGGCGCAGGCTCGCAGGCGAACGTGTTCGCGCAGGCCCGCACGGTCGCCGCATTCATCGACGCGCTGCGGCTCGACAAACCGGTGCTGGTCGGCCACTCGCTCGGCGGCGCCATCGCGCTCGCGGTCGGCCTCAATCATGCGGATCGCGTGAGCCGGCTTGCGCTGATCGCGCCGTTGTCGCACGAGCAGACCGAGCCGCCGGCGCCGTTCAAGCCGCTGATGCTGCCGTCGCCGCTGGTGCGCCGCTTCGTGTCGTGGACCTTCGCGATTCCGCTGACGATCCTGACCGGCCGCAAGGCGGTCACGCAGGTGTTCGCGCCGGAAGACGTGCCGCGCGACTTCCCGGTCAAGGGCGGCGGGTTGCTCGGGATGCGCCCGCACGTGTTCTACGCGACCGCGACCGACCTGCTGTCGGCACCCGTCGACCTGCCCGCGATGGTGCGCCGCTACGCGGACCTCACGCTGCCGGTCGACGTGCTGTACGGCCGCGCCGATCCGATCCTGAACTGGCGCGAGCACGGCGAAGCGCTCGCGAAGAAGTCGGCGCGCGTGCGGCTGAAGGTCGTCGAAGGCGGACACATGTTGCCGGTCACGATTCCGGAGGCCACCGCCGACTGGCTGCTTGAAGTCGCTGCTGCACCGGCCGAGGTGGCCGCACCGACGGCACGCATCGCGTAAGCCGCGACCGCGTAACAGGGCCTGATTCCGTGCCGCGCAGCCAGCGCTGCGGCGGAATCAGGCTTCGTCATCGGGCACCGACAGCCCGAGATCCGCGATCACCTCGCGCGCGCTGCGGAATGCCTCGACCGCGGCCGGCGCGCCCGCGTACAGCGCGCTGTGCAGCAATACCTCGCGGATCTCGACGAGGCTCGCGCCGTTGTTGAGCGCGCCGCGAATGTGACCCTTCAGTTCCGTGCTGCGGCCGAGCGCCGCCAGCATCGCGCACGTGCACAGGCTGCGCGTCTTCAGATCGATCCCGCCCCGCTGCCACGTGCTGCCCCACGCGTGCTCGTTCAGCCAGTTCTGCAGCGGGCGCGAAAATCCGTCGAGGTCGTGCATCGCACGCTCGACGAACGCCTCGCCCATCACGTCGATGCGTCGCGCCTTGCCGTATTCCCTGTCCTGTTCGCTCATGTCCGTGTCCTGTTTGGAGTCGTGGCGGCTGCTTCGCCGGCAGCCGGGGATGTCGCGCCATGTTCATCGGGCCGGCACGTTTCGTCAAAGATGCGGCCCTCGGTTCGAGGCTGGCCGCGTCACGCGCTATCGCGCGCTACGTAACATCGCGCCGCGCGTTACGGCGGCTTACGGGAACATCGCAACCGCCGCGCCGGCGCGCCGTGCGTACCCGTCGCGCGAAAGCACCGTTACTCCGTTTAAATCGCGCGTATATCCCCGATTCCTGCAATAAAGCGCGACACCGTTTCGGGAAAGCTGGCGTGGCGCGGAATTTGCAGTGGAGGCTTGGACACACTTCCAATGTCGAGGCCAACATGCATAAATTCTTCAAGAAGACGACGGTAACGATGGCCGTCTCGTCGCTGCTCGCACTCTATGGTTGCGGCTCGGTCGATGGACCGACGACCCCGCCGACGATCAAGCCGAGCACGTCAGGGACGGGCGGCAGCTCGGGGACTTCGGGTACGTCGGGTGGCTCCGGTACTTCGGGTAGCTCGGGCACGTCGGGGACTTCCGGTACCTCGGGTACTTCCGGTACGTCGGGCACCTCCGGTACGTCGGGTACTTCCGGTACGTCGGGTACTTCCGGTACGTCGGGCACCTCCGGTACGTCGGGTACTTCCGGTACCTCGGGCACTTCCGGTACGTCGGGCACTTCCGGTACCTCGGGCACCTCCGGTACGTCGGGCACCTCCGGTACGTCGGGCACCTCCGGTACCTCGGGCACCTCCGGTACGTCGGGCACTTCCGGTACCTCGGGTACTTCCGGTACCTCGGGCACTTCCGGTACCTCGGGCACTTCCGGTACCTCGGGCACCTCCGGTACCTCGGGCACCTCCGGTACCTCGGGCACCTCCGGTACCTCGGGCACCTCCGGTACCTCGGGCACCTCCGGTACGTCCGGCACTTCCGGTACGTCCGGCACCTCCGGTACGTCGGGTACTTCCGGCACGTCGGGTACTTCCGGTACGTCGGGCACTTCCGGCACGTCGGGCACCTCCGGTACGTCGGGTACTTCCGGTACCTCGGGTACTTCCGGCACGTCGGGCACTTCCGGGACCTCGGGTACTTCCGGCACGTCGGGCACTTCCGGGACCTCGGGCACTTCCGGCACGTCGGGCACCTCCGGTACGTCGGGTACTTCCGGCACCTCGGGCACCTCCGGCACCGGCGTCACCCCGCTCGGCAATGTCCTCCAGCAAACCGGCACGCTCGTGACGGGACTCGGCACGACGGTCGCGAACGGCGGCGCGCAGATCGGCGGCGTGCAGATCCCCGGCACGAACCCGACGACGGCTACCAGCGTCGGCAATGCCGTCACGAGCCTCGGCAACGGTGTGCAGTCGCTCGGCAACGGCGTCGCGGCCGGCCTCGGCTCGATCGGCGTGTCGGCCAACCCGCTCGGACCGACGCTGACGTCGACCACCGGCCTGCTGACCGGCGCCGGCGGCGCGGTCAACAACCTCGGCAACGCGGTGACGAGCCTCGGCTCGGGGCCGCTGGCGCCGCTCTCGCCGGTGACGACGCTGGTCGGCGGGCTCGTCAACACGGTCGGCGGCGCGGTCAACTCCACCGCATCGGGCCTCAACACCGCGCTGAACAGCGCACCGGTCCAGCAGCTCGGCACGCAGGTCGGCACGCTGATCAACCCGATCACGAACGCACTGACGGGCGGCGTCACGACGCCGGGCGCCACGCAGACGCTCGGCAGCGTGACCCAGCTCGGCGCGCCGCTCAGCAACCTGCTGAGCACGCTCGGCAGCGGCCTGGGCCTCGTCGGCTCGCAGGTCAGCGGTGCAACCGGCAACCCGACCGGTACGAGTCTCGGCGGATCCGTGACCCAGCTCGGCAACACGGTGACGTCCGTCGGCGGCCTCCTGAACAGCCCCGCGGGCAGTTCCAGCAGCGGTTCGGGCGGCACCAGCGGCACGAGCGGCAGCAACCCGCTCGCGCCGGTCACGGGCCTGCTCGGCACGCTGACGGGCGCGCTCGGCGTCGCGCCTTGCGGCATCTGCCGCACGATCGCCTGCGCGGACGAGACCGTCTGCGCGATCGCCGTCTGCACGTTCGCGCCCGGCTGCAGGAACACCTTCACGACCGCGATGCCGGGCAGCGAC
>NZ_JAAGPM010000213.1:0-9570 GCF_017104865.1 Burkholderia sp. Ac-20349 | reverse complement strand
CGGGCAGCCGCGTGCCGGCCGGCATCGCGCCGCCGAGAATCGCGTCGCGCACCCGGCGCAGCAACTGGCGTTGCAGCGAAGGCGCGCCCGGCGTGCGCGCCAGCGGCGCGTCGAGCGGCAGCAACGGCGCGTCGGCGGAAGGAAGGACTGTCGTCATCGGAACATCGCAGCGTGAAAATGTCGGAAGGTGGCGCACGGCTAGTGGCGGACGGCTAGTCGCGCACGGCTCGCCGTTCGCGCCCCGAAACACGTGGCACCATAAATTTGTCGATCCCTGGCGCTTCTCATGGTACCTCGCCGCGACTACGATCGTCTGCATGCCGGCATGTCGCCGGCCGCCAACCGAAGCGAGATCGACCTTGTCCACGCTCACCAACGCTTTCCAGCAACCCATCGGCCACCCCGTTCCCGACTGGTCCGCGCGCCCGCGGCCGGAGCGCATCGTCCTCGAAGGCCGCTACTGCCGGCTCGAACCGCTCGACGCCGAACGCCATGCGGCCGACCTGTACGCCGCCTACGCCCAGGCGCCGGACGGCAGCGACTGGACCTATCTCGTCCACGGCCCGTACGCCGACGAGTCGAGCTACCGCGACTACGCGCGCGGCGCGCAGGCAAGCACCGATCCGCTGCACTACACGGTGATCGACCGCGCCACGGGCCGCGCGGTCGGCACGCTCGCGTTGATGCGCATCGATCCGGCCAACGGCGTGATCGAGGTCGGCTCCGTCACGTTCTCGCCGCTGCTCAAGCGCACGCCCGTATCGACCGAAGCGCAGTTCCTGCTGATGAAGTACGCGTTCGACACGCTCGGCTACCGGCGCTACGAATGGAAGTGCGACGACCTGAACATCCCGTCGCGCAAGGCCGCCGCCCGGCTCGGGTTCCGCTACGAAGGCACGTTCCGGCAGGCGATCGTCTACCGCAACCGCAATCGCGACACCGCGTGGTTCTCGATCATCGACGGCGAATGGCCGGATGTCCGCGCCGCGTTCGACGCGTGGCTCGCACCGGAGAACTTCGACGCGCACGGCGAGCAGCGCCAGTCGCTCATCGCGATCCGTCACGCGCAGGCGCGCGAGCGCGATGCGGCCAGCCGCGCGCAGGACGCGACGCGCGTCACGGTGCGCCCGCTCGTCGCCGCCGACGAAGCCGCGTGGCGCCCGCTGTGGCAGGGTTATCAGCAGTTCTACGACACCGCACTGAGCGACGCGGTGTTCGCGACGACGTGGGCGCGCCTGATGGATCCCGCCGAGCCGATGTTCGTGCTCGGCGCATTCGACGCATCGGGTGCGCTGGTCGGGATCGTGCATTCGATCTACCACCGCTCGTGCTGGACCGAAGGGCCCTACTGCTACCTGCAGGATCTCTACACCGCGCCCGACGCACGCGGGCAAGGCGCAGGCGGTGCGCTGATCGAGGCCGTGTACGACCATGCCCGCGAAGCCGGCGCGAGCCGCGTGTACTGGCTCACGCACGAAACCAACACGACCGCGCGCGCGCTGTACGACAAGCTCGCGAACAACGCCGGGTTCATCCAGTACCGGCACGACGTGAAGCAGTAACCCGCTGCAGCAGCCGGCCGGCGTTCAGCCGCGAACGTCGGCCGGTGCGTGTGCGTCGTCATCCTCCGCCGTGACGCCACACGCCGCGCCGGTGGCACCCGGCACCGACGCCGGGCAGATCATCTCGTCGCCATTGGCCGGCACGGGCCGCCGTACCGGCCGGAACACCGGCTCGCCCGGCTCGATCGACTGCCCCGAGATCGCGCAGCGGCCCGGCTGCAGCGCGATACGCAAACGCCAGCGCTGTTCGCCGTAATGGCAACGGCCGCTCTCGACCCAGCGAACCAGCAACGCGTTGTCGCCGGCCTCCAGCACCGTGACGAACAGTTGCGGACGCAACGGCGAGACAGCCAACGCCGCGTGCTCGGGAGCCGGCACCCGGCCGATCGTCACGAGCGGATGCGCGACGCCGTCACACGGCGGCATCGCATCGTGTTCGACCCATGCCGGCGCATCGCACGGCAGGTCTTCTTCGCAAATCAGGCTTTCCATGGTGTTGAGCATGCTTGACGGATTTCCGTACAGGTTGAACGGCGCCGCGCTCAGCGCCGGCCCAGCGGTTCGCGCGGCAGCGACAGGCCGATCGCCGCGCCGGTGACGGCGGCCGCGAGCATCAGCCCGATGCCGCCCGACCAGCCGAAGGCACCGACGATCGCGCCGATCGCCAGCGGCCCGATCACCTGTCCGAGATAGTTGCCCTGCACGACCCAGCCGATGCTGAGCGGCGCCAGCGACGGCGTCGGCGCGGAGCCGGGCGCGCACGCGAGGATCGTCGCGGGCAGCATCCCCGCGATCGCCGAGAACGCAAAACCCAGCGCGACCGCGAGCGGTGCCGGCGTGGCCGCGCTGAAAAGCCCTGCGCCGGCCGCGCCGATCGCGACCGACGTCGCGGCCATCACGATCCCCGGCCGTGCGCCGCGCGACAGCAGCCAGCCGGCCGTCAGGTTGCCGATCACGCACGCGGCGACGATCGCCGCGCTGATCAGCCCCGCCGTGCCGACCGCGACACCGAGGCGCTGCATCAGGAACACCGGCAGGAACGTCATCGCGGCAAAGAACTGCACGTTGTAGGTGGCGAAACCCAGCGCGAGCAGCGTGGTCGACCGCGACGCGAGCACGTCGCGCAGCGCGGGCCCGATGCGCGGCGCGGCGGCCTGCCGCGACGGCACGTCGGCGGACGTCGTGACGGGCACCGCAGCCGCCGCCACGAGCGTCAACGCCGCGGCCGCGAGCCAGCCGTTGCGCCAGCCGCCGAGCAGCGGCCCGACCAGCATCGACAGCGCCATGCCGACCGGCATGAACGTGCTCCACAGCCCGAACGCGAGCGTGCGCCGCTCGGGCGGCGTCACGCGATTCAGCACGGCTGGCGCGGCGACCACCACGATCACGAACCCGAGCCCCTCGGCGAAGCGCGTGACCAGCAGCAGCGCGAAGCTGCCGGCCCATGCGCCGGCAACGCTCGACAGGCCGAGGATGACGAGGCCCGCGATCAGCAGCAGCCGGTCGCCCCAGCGCCGCACCAGCACGCCGGCCGCGATCCCGCCAAATACGCCGACGAACGGAAACACCGACATGATCCCGCTCAGCGAAGCGAGCGAGCCGCCGAACTCGTGCTGGAGCGACGGCAACGCGATCGTCGCCTTGCCGACGTGCAACGCCGACACGATGCTCGCCAGCACGACGTTCGCGACGGCGGCCCGGTAGCGACGCGTCGGTAGCGTGGCGGCATCGGCCGCGACAGGCGATTCGGTCATCTCCACCTCGGTTGAAGCGGCCGCGTGCCACGGGATACGTCACGCGTCCGCGATCGGACTGGCGCACATGATACAAATTGAAGTTCACTTCAAGTAAAGGGGTAATGTGCGCAACGATCCGTTCCGTCGATCGCGGCAATGGGCCGGCATGGCAGCGTGCACCGCCCTGATCTAAGCTGTCGGCTTCGCCCTGACGACGTTGCATACGCCCGCATGCCGACCGCCTCTCCCGCTCCCGACGCCCCGCTTCCGCTCGACGCAGCCTGGTCGACCTTCCCCCGCCGCAAGGCCGCGGTACGCACCTTCATCGCCGGATATTGCGCCGCACGCGACCGGCGCGATGCGCCGCTGCACGACAGCCCGGACGGCCACGTCGTGCGATTCGACGCCGGCATGGGGCGACTTGTCGAGCACTTCGTGATCGAGGGCGCGCCCGCGGATGGCGACGGCCCGTTCGCGGTCGGCGCGTGGATCACGCGCTACGGCGCCGCGCCGCTGCCGCCCGCGCTCGAAGGGAGGACACGCCGGCTGTCGGACGAGCATTTCATGGCCGCCGATATCGGCGGGCTGTCAGGCGACGAGGCGCTTGCGCAGGCGCTCGCCTGCCACACGCCGGGCGACATCGACAAGTTCAATGCGGACGCTCCGTTCCCACCGTTCCAGCCGAATCCGGCCACCTTCCTGTTCGCGCACCGGCTGGATGGGCAAGTCGCCGCCACCGCGCGCTACGGCTTTGCGTCGGCACGCGATATCGTCGTCGACCGCGTCGGGACCGCAGACGCGTACCGTCGCCGCGGCCTCGCGATGCAGCTGCTCGCCGCGATCGCCGCGCATGCCCGGCAACGCGGCGCGCAGCGTGTCTGGCTCGTGTCGACCGCGGCCGGTCTGCCGCTGTACCGCGCCGCCGGATTCACGCCGCTCGCACCGGTCGCGGTCGACGAAGTGGTTGCCTGAACGCGCGTCGAACCGCGCCGGCCATCGCCGCGCGTCTCGCAATTCGTCTCATTGCGCTGAGACGAACGTCCCAGCGTCTCATCCGGCCTGCGATTTTGCTTGCGCAGCAAATTCCGCATCACTCGTCCTCACAACCCACCCTCATCAACGGACACGGCGATGGTGCATCGCGCCATTTCCGTCCCATCCAGCCACCACCCGGCGCCCCCACTCAAGCTGGCCCCGTTCCTGCATACCGGTCGATCGCGCAATCGCGCGACGGGCACACCGGCAGCCACGCGCTGCGCCCGACGACAACCTGATGGAGACAGCAACGTGAGTACACCGGCATCGACCACCGCCCCCAGCATGAAAGCCGCCGTCTGGCACGGCCGCCACGACATCCGCGTCGAACAGGTTCCCGTGCCGGCGCGCCCGCCGGCAGGCTGGGTCACGATTCGCGTGCACTGGTGCGGGATCTGCGGTTCCGACCTGCACGAATACGTCGCGGGGCCCGTGTTCATCCCGGTCGACGCGCCGCATCCGCTGACGGGCCTGAAGGGCCAGTGCATCCTCGGCCACGAGTTCAGCGGCGAGATCGCCGAACTCGGCGCGGGCGTGACGGGCTTCGCGGTCGGCGACCGCGTGACGGCCGACGCATGCCAGCATTGCGGCACCTGCTGGTATTGCAAACACGGGCTGTACAACATCTGCGAGAACCTCGCGTTCACCGGGCTGATGAACAACGGCGCGTTCGCCGAATACGTGAACGTGCCGGCCGAACTGCTGTACAAGCTGCCCGACGATTTCCCGACCGAGGCCGGGGCGCTGATCGAGCCGCTCGCGGTCGGGCTGCATGCGGTGAAGAAGGCCGGCAACATCGTCGGGCAGACGGTCGTCGTGGTCGGCGCGGGCACGATCGGCCTGTGCACGATCATGTGCGCGAAAGCCGCGGGTGCCGGGCGCGTGATCGCGCTGGAAATGTCGGCCGCGCGCAAGCAGAAGGCGCTGGAAGTCGGCGCGAGCGTCGTCATCGATCCGAAGACGTCGGACGCGATCGCGGAAGTGAAGGCGCTGACCGGCGGCTACGGCGCGGACGTGTCGTTCGAGTGCATCGGGCACACGACCACCGCGAAGCTCGCGATCGACGTGATCCGCAAGGCCGGCAAGTCGGTGATGGTCGGCATCTTCGAGGAGCCGGCGCCGTTCAACTTCTTCGACATCGTGTCGACCGAGAAGGAAGTGATCGGCTCGCTGGCGTACAACGGCGAATTCGCGGACGTGATCCGCTTCATCGCGGACGGCCGCATCGACGTGCAGCCGCTCATCACCGGGCGCATCGCGCTCGGCGACATCGTCTCGCACGGCTTCGAGGAACTGGTCAACCACAAGGACCGGAACGTGAAGATCATCGTTCAGCCCGCCGCTGCCTGACCGCCCGCACGGCCGCGGCCGCGATTCGCGCCGCGGCACGCCTGCTGCCGTATCGCCCTGCAGCGTCGCCCGTTCGCGGGCGACGTGCCTGCCGCCCCCCTCCAGCGCGCCCCCTCCCCGCATAGCTGCCGTCGTCCGAAGCGGACTTGATGCCGCGTCCCGGTCGGACACGTCGATTCAAAACATTCGCAATCCAAATCATCTGCCGTCATGCGCCACGGGCGCGATACGCGATCAGGGTTTCTCCGGATCAAGCGCGATTCGTCCGGTGTCGACAGGACACTGACGCAAGGCGATCCTGTGCCAAGCACGATCCGGCTTCCCGGCCGGGATCGTTGCCGCCCCGTGAAGGCGGCTCCCTGCCCCCCCAATAAACCTTACGGCGTCACGGCGCCGACAGGCAGAGAATACGGGCCCACCCGGGATAGCTTGCAAACATGGTGTGTCATGAATCGATCATTCTCGTTTAACCGGGAACGCGCATACAACATTCGATCGCTGACGATCCTGCAGAAGACGCATATCGGCTTCGCAATCGTCACAACGCTGCTGGCCTTGCTGTGCGGCACGATTATCTGGGGGAGTTTCCGGCAATACCGGCAGGAGAACGCCGACCTGCAGAGCTTCGAATTCGTCCGCGGGGCGATGCGCGCCGCCAACGTGATCTCGGCCGAGCGCGGCCCGACGAACGACCTGCTGGTTCGCCTGCAGGACGACGGCGCCACCGAAGCCCGCAACCTGCTCGCCGCACGCGCGCGTTCCGACGAGGCGCTGAAACGCTTTCGCGCCGGCATCGCGCAGGCGACCGTGCTGAACGATCGCGAACGCGGCAACCTGCTGCATGCACTCGACTCAGCCCGGATGACGCTCGCCGATGCGCGTGCGGAAGTCGATGCGCTCGACGCGCGGCCGCTCGCGTCACGCACCGTTAACGATATCCAGCACGCGCAGGCGCACCTGTTCCGGGTCGTCGACACGCTGTCGCTGCTGATCGACGGGGCGATGACCGACACCGCGATGCGCGCCCCGCGCACGTCGGGTGCGATCCTGCTGGCGCGGCTCCTCGGCGATCTCCGGGAATACGCGGGCCGCACGGGCTCGCTGCTCATCGCACCGATGTTCGCGCGGCAGGCGCTCGATCGCACGCAGTTCGCGGACATCATGCGGATGCGCGGCCGCATCGAGCAATTGCGCGCGCTGATCGACGGCGCGATCGGCGCGCAGCTCGACGACCCCGACGTGGCACGCGAATATGCGCAGCTCAACGCGGCCTTCGACACGCACATCCTGCCGCTCGTCGACGCGACGGTCGCCAGCGGCCGGAACGGTGCCTATACGATGAGCGCTGCCGAGTTTTCCCGTGCGATCGTGCCGCATTTCCGGCCGAGCGAGCTGCTGCGCGACCGCGTGATCGACCTTGCCCGGCACCGCGCGATCGGCGACCGGAACACCGCCCGGATCAAGGTCGGGTTGTCGGCGTTCGCCACGGCACTGTGCATCGCGATCCTGGTTTCGCTCGCGCGCGGCACGCAGCGGCTGCTATCGAAGCCGCTCGATGCGCTCGGCCGCCGGATCGTCGCGCTCAGCGATGGCGATACGTCGCACGTCGCGATGCCGCGCGGCATCGGGCCCGAGATCGCGCGGATCCATGACGCGCTGGAAACGTTGCGCAACGCGACGGTCCGCCGCGACATGCTCGAGCGCCAGCGCAACGACATGCTGACGCTGTTCTCGCACGACATGCGCGCCCCGCTGACCTCGCTGATCATCCTGATCGACACGCAGGCGCACCGGGCGGGCGATGCGCAGACGAAGCAGCAGTTCGCGAGAATCGGCAAGCTGGCGCGGCACACGCTGGCGATGGCCGACGGTTTCGCGCAGCTCTCGCGTGCGGAGGCCAGCGAATACGAACGCGTGCCGGTCAACCTCGCCGACCTGATGAACGAGGCACGCGACGCCGTGTGGCCGCTCGCGCACCGGAAATCCATGTCGATCGACGACGTGCCGCGGCGCGACGACACGATCGTGCAGGGCGACCCGGCACTGCTGTCGCGCGCGCTGATCAACCTGCTGGACAACGCCATCAAGTACAGCGCGCCGCTGACGAGCGTCGAATGCAAGGTCGAGCCGGGTGGCGACGGCAAGACCGTGCGCTGCACGATCCGCGACAGCGGGTGCGGGATCAGCAGCGCGGACCAGATGCGGCTGTTCGAGCGCTACCGGCGCTTCCGCACCGCCGGCCAGCCGGAAACCAGCGGCGTCGGGCTCGGCATGGCGTTCGTCAAGGCAGTCGTCGAGCGGCATGAAGGCAACATCCACGTGCACAGTGTCGTGCTGCACGGCACCACGGTCACGATCACGCTGCCCGTGGCGGTGAATCCGTGACGGCGGCAAGTGGCCGAGGCGACGCCGCAGCCCCGCCCGATTCTTCGATATACTGGACCGAACCCTTTTCGGGGCAACCGGGGGCCACCACGCCCTTTGCACGTTCGCCCCAACCTGCGTGGAATAGCGCACCGTGAAACCGCGAGCCGGACTGATTCTCGAACTCTTCGTCAACCTGGTGCTGCCCTGGGTCGCCTACCGGGCCGCGCAGCCGTATTTCGGCGAAACCGGCGCGCTGTACGCGTCGGCGGTCCCGCCGATCGTCTGGTCGATCGTCGAATTCATCCGCTCGCGCCGCGTCGATGCGGTGGCGGCCATCGTGCTGCTGGGCATCGCGCTGTCGATCATCGGGATGGCACTCGGCGGCAGCCCGCGCACCTTGCTGATGCGCGAGTCGCTCGCGTCCGGCACGATCGGCGTCGTGTTCCTGCTGTCGCTGGTCCGCGCACGTCCGCTGATCTTCTATCTCGCCCGCGCCACCGTGGCCCGCGAAATGGACGGCGGCGCCGCGCATTTCGAAGCCGTCTGGGACGCGCAGCCGGGGCTGCGGCAGATGCTTCGGCGAATGACCTTCGTCTGGGGCGCGTTCATGACGCTGGAAATGCTGCTGCGCCTCTGGATGGTCGTGACCTGGCCGGTCGAACGTGTGCTGGTGGTGTCGCCGATCATCGGCTATACCGTGTTCGGCTGCCTGCTGACGTGGACCTTCTGGTACCGGCGGCGGATGCGCGTGCGCAACAGCGTTCACATCCCGGGCCGCGACGGCGTCACCGAAACCGCCGGCCGCTGAGCGCGCCCGGCCGGCATGGCGGGACGCCTGCTGTATGATGCGCGGCGTCTCGTCCGACGAATGCCGTATCTGTCATGTCCCTTTCTCTCCTTCCGTCCGCCACGATCTGGCTCGCGCTGTTCGCGGCCGCCGCGTTCGCGTGGCATCGCCCGCAGCACGGCCTGAGCCTCGGCCTCGCCGCGCTCGGCTATGCGTGCGCGCTGGCGTTCGGCAAGCTCGCACCACTCGCGCTGGCGCCGTTCGCGTTGCTGGCCGCGGCCGCCTGGGGCGTGATGCCCGAGCGCCCGCGCGCGGTGCGCATCGCCGCGCATGTCGTCTTTGCCGCGCTCGCGATCGCGCTCAGCCTGCACCTGATTCCCGGCTTCCACAATCCGCGCGTGATCGCCGCGACGCGCTTCACGCCGGATGCCGTGCCGTTCACGATGTACCTGAATCTGGACAAGCCGCTCATCGGCCTGTGGCTGGTGTGGGTGCTGCCGTGGGTCGCCCCCGACATCCCGCTGTCGCGCGCGCTGCGCACCGGCGCGGTGGCGGCCGTGGCAACGGCGGCCGCGTGCCTGGCCGGCGCGCTCGCGTTCGGGATGGTCGGCTGGGCGCCCAAGTGGCCGTCGTCAGGCTGGCTGTGGCTCGTGGACAACCTGTTGATCGTGACGCTCGCCGAGGAAGCGCTGTTCCGCGGCTATGTGCAGGGCGGGCTGACGCGCGCGCTGCG
>NZ_JAAGPM010000212.1:0-9586 GCF_017104865.1 Burkholderia sp. Ac-20349 | reverse complement strand
GCCGGCGCGGGCGGAATCGATGCGACCAGTCTAGGCTTCGGACGCCAAACGAAACATCCCGTGCGCCGTCAGGCACCTTTGCCGCACGTGCAACATTGCGCGGGGACGGCGTCGCGCTGCGCCGGCGGGCTCAGTTCGTTGAACGGCTTCAGGATCGGATCGGGGGCGACGCCCGGATGCAGCGGATACTCGAAGCTGATATGGCCGCCCGCCATCAGCTTCTGCGCGCGCTCGCCGACGAGATACGCGACGAACTTCTGCGCTTCCGGCTGGTGTTTCGAGGCCTTCAGCACCGCGGCGCCCGATACGTTGACGGCACCGCCGACGTCACCTTTGCCGAAGTGGTAGATCGCGCTGCGGGTCGACTTGTCGCCGAGCTCGGCGTGCAGGCGGTCCCAGTAGTAGTTGTTGATGATGCCGGTCAGCACGCCGCCGCGGTTGACGGCCGCCGTCACGCCTTCGTCGTCGTCGAAGATCTGCGCGTTCGCCTTCAGGCCCTTCAGCCATTGCAGCGTCGCGGCTTCGCCGTGCAGCGCGAGCACCGCGCTCACGAGCGGCAGGAAGTCCGCGTCGCTCGGCGCGACGCCGACCTTGCCCTTCCATTCGGGCTTCGCGAGATCGAGCAGCGAAGCGGGCAGCTGCTGCGGCTGGATCTTCGCGGTGTTGTAGACGAGCACGTTCTCGCGCGCGAGCACGCCGACCCAGTTGCCGTCGGCCGGGTTGAAGCGCGCGGGCACCGACTGCAGCGCGGCCGCATCGGTCTTCGCGAGCAGGCCCTTGCGGTCGAGCAGCACGAGCTCCGGCGAGTTCTCGGTGAAGTACACGTCGGCCGGCGTGCGGTCGCCTTCCGTGGCGAGCTGCGCGGCGAGCGCCGGGCCTTCGCCCGAGCGCACCTTCACGGTGATGCCGCTCTGTGCTTCGAAGTCCTTGACGAGCTGGTTGACGACCTGCTCGTGCTGCGCGTTGTACAGCGTGAGCGTCGCGGCATGCGCGCGTGCGGCGTGCAGTGCGCCGGTCAGCATCAGCGCGGCGGCGGCCGCGGAAATCAGGTGCCGCAGCGGGCGGCTAACGGGTGAAGTGTTCATGTCGTGTTTAGCAGGTTGCACCCGGCCGGGCCGGGAAGGAGTGCCTTGGCTTGCGTTGCGTGTCGTCATGCGTCGAACAGCGCGGCGCCGATGTACGAACCAGGTTGCGCGCCCGGCGGGCACGCGAAGATCGCGCTGCCGACGTGCGTGGTGAACTGGTTCATGATGTCCAGCTTCGCGAGCTTCTCGTTGATCGGAATGAAGCCCTTGCGCGGGTCGCGCTGGTGCGCGACGAACATCAGCCCCGCGTCGTACTCGGTCTGCTGGCGCCACGGCGGCCAGCGCTCGATGTAGAAATTCGTGCTGTCGTTGTACGAGTACGCGCGGCGCAGGATCTGCGCGCCGTTGTTCAACTGCGGCGATGCGAGGCGCGCGTGCGCGTTGTCGGGGATCACCGGGTTGCCGTCCTTGTCGGCCGCGTCGAGATCGAGTGCCTCGAACTCGTGCTTCTGGCCGAGCGGCGCGCCGCTGTACTTGTGACGGCCGACCACCTGCTCCTGGAAGCCGAGCTCCGTGTTGTCCCAGTGCTCGAGCGTGATGCGGATCCGGCGCACGACCGTGTAGGTGCCGCCGTTCATCCATGCCGGGCCTTCGCTGCCGGCCCACACGAATTCATCCATCGCGGCCGGATCGGACATCGGCGGATTCATCGTGCCGTCCTTGAAGCCCATCAGGTTGCGCGGCGTCTCGCCGGGCTTGCCCGACGTGAAGCCGGCCTGGCCCCAGCGCATCTGCGTCGCCTTCGCGCCGAGGCGCACGAGCTGGCGTACCGCGTGGAACGCGACCTGCGCGTCGTCCGCGCACGCCTGGATGAACAGGTCGCCGCCGGTCTTTTCGGGCAGCAACTGGTCGCCATTGAAGCGCGGCAGGTCGACGAGCGCGGCGGGGCGATGCTTCGCGAGGCCGTAGCGGTCCTTGCCGGCGAGTGCGAACATGCCGGGGCCGAAGCCGAACGTGATCGTCAGGCGCGCAGGGCCGAGGCCGAGCGCGTCGCCCCCGTCGGCCGGCGCGACTTCGTCGCTGCCCGTCGCGGCGAGCGGCAGTGCGGTATCACCGCGCGTCATGCGCGCGGCGGCGTCGGTCCAGGTTTTCAGCAGCGCGATGACGTCCGCGCGCTGCGCGGTCGTCAGGTCGAGCGCCGCGAAATACGCGTGGCGCTGCTGCGGCGTCGCGATGCCGCTCTGGTGCTTGCCATAGAACGGCTCGACGCCGTCATGCGCGGAAGCGGGGGCGGTGGCGGGCGCATCCGCGGCCTTCGCGGCCGGGATCGACGCCGCCGCGAGGCCGGCGGCCACCGCGGCGCCGCCCGCCTTCAGGAAGCCGCGCCGCGCGGGGCGGGGTGGCTGGTTGGAATCGTCTGCCATGGTTGGCTCCATTACTTCGCGAGCAACAGCGTGTTGACGTCGTCCGCGACGTAGTAGAAGCCGTCGCCTTCAGGCGTCATCGCGATGCCGAACAGGTTGCCGTTGCCGGGGGGCGTCTGAGCCTTGTCGGTATTGATCCAGCGCGCGTAGAGCTGCTTGCCGGCGACCGGGTCGATCTCGACGACCTGGCCGTTCTGCGCGTTGGTCGCGAGCAGGTGGCCGTTCGGCGCGGTCGCGAGCGCGAGCGGGCGGCGCAGGAAGCCGTCGGCGGTGATCTGGCGGCCGACGCCCGCGCTGGTGTCGCGCGTGAGCGGGTCGTCGATCTCGACGATGCGGTTGCCGATCGCGTCCGACACGTACAGCTTCTTCTGGTCGCCGGACAGCGCGAGGCCGGTCGGGCCGACCAGGAATACGCCCTTGTCGGCCTGCGCGCCGAGGCCGCTCGCGACGACCGTTTCCTGCTTGATCACGGGCGGCTTGCCCGCCGGCACGTCGAGGTCGAGACGCAGCACGGTCGCCTGCTTGTAGACGGGCGGATTGCCGTCCGCGCCGCCGACGCCGAAGCCGGCCATGCTGACGAACAGCGTCGCGCTGTCGCCGCGGTCGACCACGGCCATGTTGCCCCACGGGTCGTTGATGTTCGGGGTCGACCACGTCGACGCGATCTTGCCTTGCGGATCGAGCACGATCAGGCAGCCGGCGCCCTTGGTGTTGGTCGTGCCGTCGTTGCTCGGCGTGCTGCCGACGATCACCCAGCCGGATTTCAGCATCGTCATCGCCGTCGACAGGCCGACGCCGCCCGGGCACGCCTTCAGGTCGCGCGGGATCGATGCGAACAGGCTCAGCTGCTTCGTCGACGGGCGGTAGTTGACGATCGTGCTGCCGGTACCTTGCAGGTTCGCCGAGTTGTTGAAGTTGTCGACGAGCACGTCGCCCGCCTGGATCGTGCCGGCCGACACCGGCGCGACCGCGATCGCGTACGGGTTCTGGTCGCCGTTGTCCGGCACCGTGTTGACGAGCGTGGTGTGGCGATGCAGCGTCTCGAGGAAACCTTGCGGCTCGGCGAGTGCGCCGGCAGCGGCCGTCAGTGCGGCGGCAGCCAGTGCGCCCGTCGCGAGGCGGCGAAGCGGGGCGGATGGATTCATGTGACTCTCCTGGGGAGCGCGCCGTCCGGGCGGCGCGCGAAAATGGGCAGCGTGCGCGTCGCTCAGAACGTGATCGTCGTACGCGCGCCGAGCACGAACGTATTGCGCAGCGGCTGGGTCGCGTCGCTCGGGTTCTGGCCGGCGCCGGCATTGAACGTGTACTGCGCGTCGGCCTGGACGATCCACCACGGGTTGACCTGGTACTGGTAGGTCGCTTCGAGCGTCGTCTCGCGGGTGCGCACGCCGTACGGGCTGGCTGCGAACGTCCGCGCGGTCTGGTCGAGGTCGGTCACGTGGTTGCCGACCTGGATGTACGTGACGCCGAGGCCGACGCTGTCGTTGTCGCGGCCTTCGAACGGCGCCTTCAGCACGATCCCGGCGTTGGCCGAGAAGCTCACCAGGTTGCGGTCGCCCGGCGCGCCCATCACGCGTGCGAACACGCCGAGGCTTCGCGGGCCGGTCGGGTCGGGGCGCCAGATCATCTGGTCGGCCACCGCGTAGAAGCTGTAGTTGCCGTGACGCTGCTGCGCGTTGCCGTTCGATGCGGGGTCCGCGAGCGACAGCCCGTCGGTGCCCACGTTCTGGTCCGCGAAGCGGCCGTTGTGATACCAGACGCCGATCTTGTAGGTGCCCGGCAGCCCGTTCGAGTGGCCGGTGTCCATTTCGCCGTCGGACGGCTGGTTCAGCGCGTACTGCAGTTCGCCGATGTAGAGCGCACCGTTGTGCAGGTTGAAGTTGGTGCCGCTCAGGTTGCTCGGATTGTTGCCGAGCGGATCGCCGTCGAACACGCCTGCGAGCGCGGTGACCTTCGGCGTGATCTGCGCACGCACGCGCACGCCGAGGCCGGCGAGCGGATACGCGGGGCCGCCGTTCGGCAAGTCGTACGACGGCAGCGCGGGCCAGCCGAACATCGTGTTGACGAACGTGTTCGCATACGTGCTGACCATGAATTCCTGGTCCAGGCTCTGCTGGCCGACCTTCACGTCGACGCGCTTGTCGAGGAACGACTGCTGGTACCAGAGCTCCCACAGGCGCGTCGTGCCCTGTGCCTCGATGCCGCTCGCGGTGTTGAGCGTGCCGAGGTTTCTCGTGCTGAGGTTGGTGCCGTGGATCTGCAGCGCGCTGACGTTGAACGTGCCGCCGGGCAGGCCGATCGCCTTCTGCGTGTCGACCGTCAAGGTGGCCGTCGTCAGTCCGTCGTACGCGCCGCCACGGTTCAGGCCGCCGCGCAGGTTCGCCAGGTATTCGCTGGTTTCGGTGATCTGCAGCGTTGCGCCGTACTTGCCGAGCCACGGACGGATGCCGCCCATGTCGCCAAGCAGGTTCTGGCGCGTCCAGATACCGGTCAACGCGTTGGTCGGCTTCGCCTGGATCGCGAGGTCGGCCTCGGGCGCTTCGGGCTGCGCGTCGACGGGCGTGTCGGCGAAAGCTGCGCCGCTCGCGAACGAGGCGCACGCGAGGACGGCCGCACAGGCGGCGGGGCGCATCCGGGCGCGGACGCTGTCTCCCTGGAACGACGCAAACGTCATATCAAATCCCTGGTTTTATTTGGTAAGGAATCCTGCTTGTCGGTCACTATCCGGACGCTCGGCACCGATCGGCCAGGGCATGAAGATGAACGCAACGCGGCGCATCGTAGGAGTGTCAAATGGGAAAGTCAATGTAAACGAGAATGATTCGCATCTAAATTACTGTCTGTAATCCGAACCCTTACGGATGGGGCCTGACACGTGTTTTTCGCAGAGGTAAACCGTAAATATCTGTGTAATGAAAATGTATGATTCGATGTGGATCGATGGATCTGCGGGAGGGGGGATGAAGCGGCCTAGGCGGACGGGGAGCGGGAGCGTCGCGGCGGACGGAATCGACGCCCGCGCAGGTTTTTTCATGCGATGCCGCCGATCGCAGGAACTCCGTGCTTACCCGGTGTCCAAACGGGGCTGAATGAGATTCGCGGGCCGCGCGGGCCCGCCGGCCAGGCCGGGAAGAGTTCGTCAGGGTATTGTTTCAAAAGGGTTTTTTATTGTTTTTGCGTGCCTTTCCCGCCGCATCGCCACCCTGAAAATTCCTCCGGTTTCCCTTCTTGAATTTGTCAAAACCCGTCCATATAATTAGCACTCGCTGCACGAGAGTGCTAACAATTCTCTGCCGGGCGACAAGCCGGGCAGATTCCCTAAGCGTTCTTCAATCTCAGTCAAGAGAGGAGTGAATATGAACCTTCGTCCTTTGCACGATCGCGTGATCGTCAAGCGCCTGGATCAGGAAACCAAGACCGCCTCGGGCATCGTGATCCCCGACGCCGCTGCTGAAAAGCCGGACCAGGGCGAAGTCCTGGCCGTCGGCCCGGGCAAGCGCGACGACAAGGGCGCGCCGATCGCGCTCGACGTGAAGGTCGGCGATCGCGTCCTGTTCGGCAAGTACGCAGGCCAGACCGTGAAGGTCGACGGCAACGAACTGCTGGTCATGCGCGAAGAAGACATCATGGCCGTGGTCAACGCCAAGTAAGCGCGTCCACCGACGGTACATATTCCCAAGAATTCAAGGAGTTAGAAGATGGCAGCTAAAGACGTCGTATTCGGCGATTCCGCCCGTTCGAAGATGGTCGAAGGCGTGAACATTCTCGCCAACGCAGTCAAGGTCACGCTGGGTCCGAAGGGCCGCAACGTCGTGCTCGAGCGCAGCTTCGGCGGCCCGACGGTCACCAAGGACGGTGTGTCGGTCGCGAAGGAAATCGAGCTGAAGGACAAGCTCCAGAACATGGGCGCGCAAATGGTCAAGGAAGTGGCTTCCAAGACCAGCGACAACGCAGGCGACGGCACGACGACGGCAACCGTCCTCGCGCAATCGATCGTTCGCGAAGGCATGAAGTACGTCGCATCGGGCATGAACCCGATGGACCTGAAGCGCGGCATCGACAAGGCAGTCGCAGCGGCTGTCGAAGAGCTGAAGAAGATCAGCAAGCCGTGCACGACGAACAAGGAAATCGCACAGGTCGGCTCGATCTCGGCGAACAGCGACACGTCGATCGGCGATCGCATCGCTGAAGCGATGGACAAGGTCGGCAAGGAAGGCGTCATCACCGTCGAAGACGGCAAGTCGCTGGCTGACGAACTCGACGTCGTCGAAGGCATGCAATTCGACCGCGGCTACCTGTCGCCGTACTTCATCAACAACCCGGAAAAGCAAGTCGCCGTCCTCGACAACCCGTTCGTGCTGCTGCACGACAAGAAGGTGTCGAACATCCGTGATCTGCTGCCGGTACTCGAGCAAGTCGCGAAGGCTGGCCGTCCGCTGCTGATCATCGCTGAAGACATCGAAGGCGAAGCGCTCGCGACGCTGGTCGTGAACAACATCCGCGGCATCCTGAAGACCGTTGCGGTCAAGGCGCCGGGCTTCGGCGATCGTCGCAAGGCGATGCTGGAAGACATCGCGATCCTGACCGGCGGCCAGGTGATCGCTGAAGAAACCGGCCTGACGCTCGAGAAGGCAACGCTGGCAGAACTGGGCCAGGCGAAGCGCATCGAAGTGGGCAAGGAAAACACGACGATCATCGACGGCGCAGGCGAAGCCGTGAACATCGAAGCACGCGTGAAGCAAGTGCGCGCGCAAATCGAAGAAGCGACGTCGGACTACGACCGTGAAAAGCTGCAAGAGCGCGTGGCCAAGCTGGCCGGCGGTGTTGCAGTGATCAAGGTCGGCGCAGCGACCGAAGTCGAAATGAAGGAAAAGAAGGCACGTGTCGAAGACGCACTGCACGCAACGCGCGCAGCTGTTGAAGAAGGCATCGTGGCAGGTGGCGGCGTTGCGCTGATCCGCGCTCGCACCGCGATCGCAGGCCTGACCGGCGCTAACGCCGATCAAAACGCCGGCATCAAGATCGTGCTGCGCGCAATGGAAGAGCCGCTGCGCCAGATCGTCACGAACGGCGGCGAAGAAGCCAGCGTCGTGGTGGCGGCAGTTGCTGCAGGTACGGGCAACTACGGCTACAACGCAGCAACGGGCGAGTACGTCGACATGGTTGAAGCCGGCGTCGTCGACCCGACCAAGGTCACGCGCACCGCACTGCAGAACGCAGCTTCGGTTGCAGGCCTGCTGCTGACGACGGACGCAGCTGTCGCAGAACTGCCGAAGGAAGATGCACCGATGCCGGGCGGCATGCCGGGCGGCATGGGCGGCATGGGCATGGACATGTAATCGACTTCGGTCGATTGTCCGGAACGCGCAGCGATGCGCGTTCCAGCCAAAAGAAAAGACCCGCAGCGATGCGGGTCTTTTTTTACGCGTGCAGATTTCGACGCGTGCGTGGGGGAACCGGAGCGGTCGCGCCCAACATGGCGCGGCAGGTGCGACGGCGGGGCATGCCCCGCCGTGTCCGCTTCAATGCCGGTGCGATGTCCTCGGCACCGGGTCGGCCTTCGCGGCGGGCGGGGTGTCCGAGTCTTCGTTGCTGCGCGCCCAGAAGAACCGGTCGGGCAGGTACGCGCCCATGCCGGGCCGGAACGCGTCGCGAACGGCCTGGTACAGGTATTCCTGCGCTTCGCGCACGGCTTCGGGCGGTTCCTGGCCGTTCGCGAGCAGCGCCGCGATCGCTGCGCCCAGCGTGTCGGTGATGCCCATCAGCCGGTGCGGCGAACGATCCCACATGTCCTCGCGCAGTTGGCCTTCCTCGCCGTACAGCGTGTTGACGAGCCGGTGCGAGCCCGTCTCGGACGACAGGATGTATTCGCAGCCTTGCGACAGCAGGTGCGACAGGGCCGCATCGAGATTCGGCGCCTCGGCATCGCCGTCCGGCTGCGCGAGCGCGATCAGCGTCGCGTAGTCGGCGACCAGCAGCGTGGTTTGCGGTGCGAGCAGGTCGGCGATCGATTCGCGCAGGTCGTCGGCGGCGAGCACGTGCTCGTCGTCGAGCGTGAAATCCGGCGCGAGCACGAGCGGCACGCCGTCGTAGTCCGCGACCACTTCGGCGATCGCGCTGACGACTTCCGCGCGCGTGGTTGCGCCGATCTTGAACGCGGCGACCGGCATGTCCTCGAGCAGCATGCGCGCCTGGGCGGCGACGACGTCGGGATCGAGCCCCGTCACTTCGTCGCAGGCGGCCGAGTCGCGCACGGTGTAGCCCGTCAGGACGGACACACCGTGACAGCCCATGCTCGCCAGGGTCAACAGATCGGCTTGAATGCCAGAGCCGCCGGTGGGATCGGACAGGCCGAAGGTGAGGACGATCGGAGGGGCGTTGCTGGACATGTAAAAATGGGGCAAGAGAAAAACGGACAAGCGACGGACATGCGGACGGCGAGGCGAAATGGGCGTTTTCGGCCCTGTGTTGCCCGGCAGGCCGCACTTTTCAGTCATTATGCGGCGGAATCCGGCCCGCACGACGGATTTTTTAGCGCAGCGCAACGTAGTCGCGTTACTCCAGCGCGATTGCTAGGCAGTCCGGCCCCGACACGGTACCATCATGGCTCCCGAATTTACCGACTTTCCCGACGCGGCTTAAGATGGAATACAAGAGCTGGATGTGCCTGATTTGTGGCTGGATTTACGACGAAGAAGCCGGGCTGCCGGAAGAGGGCATTGCCCCGGGCACGCGCTGGGAAGACGTCCCGATCAACTGGACGTGCCCTGAATGCGGCGCCCGCAAGGAAGACTTCGAGATGGTCCAGATCTGACCGGATCCCTGGCCCACGGACACACCGCTCAGGCCTCGCATCGGCCCGGCGCTCGCGCGCCGAGGGTCGCGCGAGCGACTTGACGATGACAGGCGCGCGTGTCCATGAGGCCAGAACCGGCGAACGTTCCCCACCCTGACGCACTGCCCAACCCGCGTGGCGGGGCCGTGCGCGCGGCCGACGCATGGCTTGCGGCGGCCGCCGACGCTTTCGAGCAGCGTGACGATGCGGCCGCGCCGCTGTCCGCCGCGGCGGCCGTGCTGGCGGAAGCCGGCTGGCTGCCTGCCCCGCGTTTCGCGGGGCAACTGTCGGCCGCCGTGCCC